>CBJNAR010001121.1:0-1509 GCA_966434075.1 uncultured bacterium | reverse complement strand
GGCGTAGCGATTCCACGTACCGGTCGGGTGGCTGGTGCTGGAAATGGCGATGCACTCGTTATAGGGCGAGGCGGCGGTGAACTGGCTGATCAGCCAGCGATCGGCGATGCTGTCGTAGAGCACCACCGGGTCGCCGTCGTTGCGGGTCTGGCAGGGGCCGCCGAAGCCGCTCCAGATGGTGTTAATCTGGGCCGGGCCATAGAGCGAGGTACCCGATTTATCGAAGATCTGGAAACTGGTGTTGACCCACTGGACGTAATGATTCGGCCCCACATCGCCCTCGGTATCGGGCGGCTGGGCGCCGGTCAAATTGTGGACCCCTTCAAAGTTGCGAATGGGGGCCGGCATGTTCAGCGCCGCTACGCTGTCCAGGAAACGCTGCAAAACAGGGTCCTGGACATGCGGGCGGCCGCCCTTGTATACCCGGTCGAGGTGCTCGTTCTTGGGTGCCTGCTGGGTGGTAGCTTGCTTGATTGGGATCGTGCGGAGCGCGGGCGACGTGTCGTGCTTGGCATCGTGCCCCACGAAGGGCACACCGGGCTGGAGGGTCACGCGACCGGGATCCGCCGGGTCGGTGGGCGCGGCGCGGCCCTGCTGAGCGGCAACAGTGGGAAGGAAATTAGCGGCAGCTACAGCGCACAGCATTAACAAGCAGCCGGCACCCACGGCCAACCATTGCCACGCGCGCCGGGTCAACGAGTTTTTGCGCATCTTCAGTATCCTTCCTGCGTACGGTTACGTGTACGGCGCATTAGTGAGGCTTCGGGATCGCTGTTGCCCAGCAATGGAACCGCCCGGCACACCGCCGGACACGGGCAGCATTGTACACGACGAGCAGGCCGGCACGTGGGAAAGAGGGTTGGGCAACCAGGACCCCGGAGGCGCAGAGCAGCGCATGGAGACTCCGGCATCACCTCCTCCGGAACAGATGGGTCATAGAGAGGTATGCCGGCCCTGCGACCGAAGCAAGCCGCAGCAGGCCGGACAGATGTGGGACTGCCTTGCTCACCGGAGTCTGTCGTCTACACCGGCAGGCTGAGGAGGGTAAGGAGCCGGCGCCGTGGAACGCCTGAGTAACCGCGGGCGTTCTGTCGGAGCGCCCGCATTCAAGGGTGAATACCTCGATGGGAACCTGTTACATGACCGGTACACGCGGCAGCGGCCATACCGCGTTGTGCCATGTAAGACAACGATACAGCCCGCCGGATGGTACGGGCCGGGGGGCCGGCCCGCAGGCGTCTCCATAGACCCTACCGCGAGACCCGCCGGCCTGGTTCGCGGCAAAAGGGAGCCGGCTCTCGATGAGCCGGCTCCCACTTGGTACATGCGCGTTGTGCAAGCAGCAGCGCACCCGCGCTGCTGCCTGGGCTTAGCGCGTCACAGTGGCCGTAGCGCTGGGCGGCGGGGCCGGGGCGCAGGCATTCGGGAAGAAGGTCTGGGCCGCGACTTTGCTGACCTGGCCGCGGGTGATGTTGGCGTTCGGGCGGTAGTAGAGGCCGGGGCAGGGCT
>CBJNAR010001120.1:0-1512 GCA_966434075.1 uncultured bacterium | reverse complement strand
CGCTTGTGTTCGGCGATCCGGTCGTGCAGATCGTGGGGGCGGTGACGAGTCTGCTGCTACTCGCGGGCCTGTTCCGGTACGGCAACGGCCTCGGGCGCCTGCTGGCGCTGTCGGGTGCGTGGATCGCACTGACGCTGGCCCCGGTATTGAACCTGCCCGTGGGGCGCGCGGATCTGCAAAACAACCGCTTCCTCTATCTGGCGGCGGCGGGCTACTGCGTGGCGCTTGCCCTCTTGCTGCGCGCCGCCCTGGCCGCGCCGGGCGCGCGCGCCCGCCTGGGGCGGGCGCTCATCGCGGGGCTGCTGGTGATTAGCGGGCTAGCCTGTTGGGTGCAACTCCAGCCCTGGCACACCGCCACGGTGCGCGCCGAAGGGCTGATCCAGGCCCTCCACCGCCTGATCCCGCCCGGCCCGCACAAAGACGCCATGACCTGGTACGTCGAGAACTTGCCGGACTCCTATCGCGGCGCCTATATGTTCCGCCTGGGGTTTGATGTGGCTCGCTATTTCGCCGACGGCGACCTGCCGCGCATCGAACCGGTGCCTGCTGCCGCCCAGGTCGATCTCGCTGCCGCCGAGCCGGGCGGGTTCGCGCTGCGTTTCGCTACGGACGAGGTCGCCGGTCACGCGTATATCGGCTATGCCGCCGGGATCACCGCCGCCCGCCCACCGCCGTCCACCGCCGACGCGGGCGCGGATCTCCAGCTCTGGGACTTCCGTGCCTGTGATGATGCGGTCCTGCGCGCCTGGGAGATCCACCAGGCACGCGCTGCGTGCGAATCGGGCCAGGGGCTGGCGATCCTTGCCAGCCGGGGCGACCCGCAACTGCTGGCGCCGCCCCTGGCCGCGCCGGGCGACGCCGGGGCGGCGCAATTCTTGCGCTTGCGCGTGGCGGTCCGCTATCCCGGTCAGGACCGTGCGCCGGGGCGCCGGTTGCAGTGGTTCTGGGCGGCGCCGGGGGCCGACTGGGCCGCGGCTCATAGCGCGGTCCTGCCGATCAAGCCCGATGGCCTGACGCACGTGTACTGGACCTTCGTGCCCACAGCGGCCGGCGATATAGTCTCCCGGCTGCGCTTCGATCCTGTGGACGACTCCGGTCCGGCCACGGTGGAGTGGATCGCGGTCGATTGGATGCAATGAGGTTTAGCGGTTATACTGGATGCGGACCCTCCTGTGAGTTAAGTTCCGGCTGACCCACATTATCCCGCCGGTCAGGCCCTGTTAAGTTGCCGGCGCCAGGTGCACCAGGGACACGGAGGACCATGACACCGATCGGAGTTCCCCGCCCAGAGCGCATCGTCCTGGCCGGCCTAGCCGGCCTTTATTTGCTTATCGCGGCCGGCTTCGCGCTAGCCACTCCTTACGGTGAGGCGCCCGATGAGAACGCCCACTTGCTGTATACCGAGTACATGGTGCGTTTCGGCAGTTTGCCGCCAATTGGTGCTCACTTCTATACCAACGAAGCCGTCCAACCGCCGCTTTATTATGCATTGAACGCCGCAATTGTGCTGAC
>CBJNAR010001119.1:0-1515 GCA_966434075.1 uncultured bacterium | reverse complement strand
AGTCGGCGTTCGTCTGGAGATACTCCGTGGTATACCAGAAGGTGCAGTCGTCAGTCGGATCCACCGTGAGGTCGCTGTAGTCGCCCCACCGATGGACGGGGTCCAACTGAGCGCCGGTGCCGGCCTTGAGCGTGGCTTCGCCCTGCGGCAGCGTGCCCAGGGGGTCGCCCGCCAGGCGGCCCGTGTAGCGGATCGCCGGATACATGCCGCTGCCGGTGACGCTGTAGCCAACAGCGATGTTACCCGAGCGGTCCATGGCCGCGCTACCCACCCAGCGGTGATTACCATCGGCGGGGGCGTAGGTGCCCTGCTGATAGATCGTCGGGGTCGTCCCCAGCCCGCGCAGTTCGTACCAGCGGATGCCGGCGTAGTTGCTGGCGTTCACGCTGTGGTTGAGGACCAGCGATTCGTGCGTGCCGAAGTTGCGATACGCGGCGCGGAACATCAGCCGGTCACCCAGCCCGTCGAGCCGGTTGGTGGTGCTCAACTGGGGCAGACAGTTCTGGGTGCCGGGGCAGAGCTCGGTGAAGGCTGCCACCGGCAGGCTGGCAACCTGGCTCAAGTTCGAGTTGGCCGGGTTGGCCCAATCGACATGATAGCGGAAGACGGCCATGTTGTTGGACCAGGCGGCGAGATAGTTCGGCGCGCCCGCCGGAGGTGGCGTCGAGCCGTCCAGGTCCGCGGGCAGCAAGTAGCCGAGCGACGGCGCCTGGGGCGCATTCGTGGTCTGGAAATTGGCCGTCTGGCCGTTAAGCATCTTGTCGCGCTCGAAGACGTAGGCGCGGCTGCCGGCATAGGTCTGGCCGCCGTTGAACTGGTTGACGGTCATGTAGTAGCCGTCGGGCCAGACCCCAAAGTGCGGATAGTCCGGGAAGTCGTTGGCGCTAAGCTGGAAGGAGTAGACCCAGTAGTTGCCCGCGGCGTTGCCCGTCTGCGAGACGGCGATGCACTCGTAGTAGGGTGCCGAGGCGGTGAACTGGCTCAGCAACCAGCGGTCGGCCAGTTGGTCGTACATCACGATCGGGTCGCCGTCGTTGTTGAAATAGCACGCGTCGAAGGCGTTGCTCCACAGGTCGTTGATGTAGAGGGGGCCGGCCTGGAGGTTGCCCTGCTTATCCCAGACGGCGATCGTCGAGTTGACCATCTGCACGTAGTGATTGGGGCCGACCTCACCGTTGGTGTCGGGCGGGGCCCCGTTGTTCATCGGCGCAAAGCCCATGCCTTCCCAGCCCTTGATCGGGCCCGGCATATCGGGCAGGCCCGGCTGGTCGAGCGGGCGGAACATGTTCTGGAGCGCGCCGTCGGGCTGATTAACATGGCCGGCGTGCGGGATCGACACCTCGTTCTGCTCCGATTTGCGCGGCGCCTGGGAGCGCGGCGTGGACTTCAGCGAGCTAAGGGCCGGTGAGACATGGGCTACGGACGGCTGCCCCACCATGATGCCGTTGCCCACGGCACGCAGGCTGGGGCCGTTATCGGCGGCGGGCGCGCCGGTGTTACTGGGCGCCGCGCCCA
>CBJNAR010001118.1:0-1518 GCA_966434075.1 uncultured bacterium | reverse complement strand
CAGAATTGCATAGCGAGAATTGCGGATCAAGAACCCCGGCGTGACGATTCGCAACAGCGTGAGGAAGAAGATCAGAACCGGCAGCTCGAACAGCAATCCGATGCCTAAGGTTACGTTGACGAACAGGTCGAAGTCCGTGATGCGCGTGAGCTGCCGCAACGCCTCGGGCGGCGTGAACTGCACCTCGCGCATGATCGAGCGCAGGCGCGTGTACGCCTCCTCGCGCCGGCCGCGTTGGCCGAGGTAGCTGCAGACGACGTCGTTGAGGTTGAGCGGCTGCGGGAGTTCCGTGGGGTCGACCGAGAGGCGTGCCGCGAGCTTTTCTGCCTGCTCCTGCCCATCTTCGCGTTGCTGCTAAGCGCGTTATTCCGGCGCGGGGTGGGCGCGCCGTTGGCCCAGGTCCGGCGCGCGGTCGCTTTGCGTGCGGTGCACTGGCCTACCTTCCGCTATATTACCCTGGGAGTGGCGGTGGCGGCGATTTACGCCGCGTTCTATTTTGTTGGGGGTTCGTTTAACGGCGGCTCGGATATTCTCCAGCGGCGTGGCTACTGGCCGACATTGAGCGGCCTCACGGATAAGCTGCCGGTGTTTCCGCTGCCCTTCTGGATAGCCTTGACGATCGTGATCGTCCCACTGGTCGCGGCACTGCTTGTCCTGCTGGGGCATGGGCTGGTGCGCGCGTTGCAGCGGGGTCCGCGCGACCCGGCCCTGCTGGGCGTAACCCTCTCTATGCTGGTTATCCTCGGTCTCACCATGAGTGTGACGGCTTATCACGACAGTCTCTCGCTGCCGCTCCTGGCCGGTCTGATTATCTTTTTGCTGGCGCGGGTGCGTGGCCGAGTAGCGCCGGTGGGGCCGGCCGTCGTTGTGCTGGTGCTGTTCGCTACTTTCGGCATCCTCAGCCTGCGCGATCTGCACAACTGGCACACGGCCGCGTGGCGGGCCGGCCAGGCCCTGCTGGCGGCCGGCGTGCCGCTCACGCATATCAGCGGTGGTAACGAATGGAACTACTGGTATCTAGGGGAAGAAGAAGTGCGCCAGGCGCGGGCCGCCGGGCGGCCCCTGAGTTTTGGCGTGAAGCTGATCCAGCCGGAGTATGTGATTAGCTTTAGCCCGCAAATTACCTGGATCGTCGATGCGCCCTTCCCCGAATCCGGCCCGCCATACCGTGTCTGCGCGCAACTCCCCTACGAGCGACCTTTACACGCCGCCCCCGCCTACGTGTACGTGCTGACTGATGGCGGCTGCCCGCTCAGCGGGCTACCGCAAGCCCCGTAACCCGGTAGGCTTTCACCCTGGAGGCCTGGCGTTAGGATCGGGAAGGCTCGTCGGCTGCACTTGCCCGGTGTGTTACCGGCAGCGCTGCCGGCAATGCGTTAGGTCTCCTTCTGGCCCCCGATTTGCGCCGTTTGGCGGATGTCAGGTTACAACCTGCGACCGGGCATGGCAGTTGCTTCGTACGTTATTATTGAAGGGCAGTGCGCCGGGATGTGACCCGGCTTTCCGCATTTGTGCGCA
>CBJNAR010001117.1:0-1519 GCA_966434075.1 uncultured bacterium | reverse complement strand
ATCAGCCGCTCCGGCGGCGCCACCAGGCACACTGGGCGGCGGTGCCGAGGTGGAGGAAGGCGTTATAGCGCCGCACCACCAGGCCCGCGACGCACAACGCCCCGGCCAGCGCGATCAGGTAGAACAGCGTGCCCTCGGATGCGGCGCCGGTCGTCGGCATGCCGGGGGCGCCGCCCATGCTGGGCGCGGCGTCGGTGCGGATCACCGGGCAATTGACCACGATGCCGGGGTGGATCATCTCATAGCCCGAGGCCATGGCCTGGGCAATCGAGGTGATGCTGTTGGCTTGGTAATCCGCCGGCACCTTCACCAGATGCACATCCCAGAACGCGCTGTAGCCGCCCTGACCCGGAATCACGCCGATGATATTGTGCTGGCCCGGCACGAACTGCGGGTTGCCGGCGCTGTCCATGCCGGTGATGAAGGCGTAGATCGGCAGGGTGAAGTCGGGGCTGGGGCCAAAATCGAAGTAGTGGATCTCCTTGCCCTTATACCAGCCTTTGGTCAGCCCCGGTGTGCCTTCCGCCAGACTCGAATTGAGCGGCACCACCGGGCAGTTCACCAGTTGGTCGGTCTCCTTGATCGGATAGCCTGCTTTTTTCAGGTCGTCTACCGACCGTGCGGTGTTGGCGGTATAGCCGGCGGGCACGGTCACGAAATTGACCTGCCACAGATCCGAATAGCCGGGATCGCCGGGCACGAAATCGATGATGTTGTGCTGATCGGCGACGGGTTGCGGCTGGCCGTTGCTGTCGAACCCGGTGACCAGCACATAAATGGGGGCGCGGGCGACCGCCTTGGCGTCGTTCAGCGCGGGCGAATTCGAGCCGAAATCATAGTAGTAGGTGGCGCGGCCCTCGTACCAGCCCTGCACGACGGGGAAGGTTTTCGGCGGGTCGGTGAACACGTCCGCGCCGGCTGCCGCGCGGGCCGGCGCCCCCACCAGGGAACCCAGGAAGGCCAGGGTCATGCCCGCGAGCGCAAGAGACTTGAACCACATCTTCATTTAGCTCGTGTCCTTTCTTGATCGGGTGTCGGACTCCAGGCGGCCGTGCCGCGCTTTCCCTATAGTATGCGCAGGGGCCGGTTCCGTTACAGGTCGTGAGTTGCGGGATGCGACTGAGTCAGGGGAACACGAGCGGGGGGGGAAGAGTCCGGTGGGAGGGGCGTGGAGAGGGCGACGGGGCGCGCCCTCTTACCGCGCCGGCTTCCAGTTGCGGAAGGTGTTCAGCAATTCCTGCTGCACGTCGGGCGCGATGGCCTCCTCGGTCAGTTGGCCGGTCAGGCGGATGGTCTGCTCCATCTGCGCCAGATAGGTACGGCAGGGGCCACAGACGCTGATGTGGGCATCGAAGCGCTCGCGGTCCGCGGGTGGTAATGTGTTCTCAAAATAATCCGTCACCAGTTCCACCAGTTCCTGGCACGTCATGTCCGTGGGTAATGCCATGGCTCGACTCACTCTCCGGTTAGATATTGCGCCAGCGCCTGGCGGACCCTGGACCGCGCACGATGCAGCAGC
>CBJNAR010001116.1:0-1520 GCA_966434075.1 uncultured bacterium | reverse complement strand
CCGCCTGGGCGAGCGCGACTGGGACGCCGACCTCCAGACCCTGGCCCTGCCCCGCGCCGGCAGCCTGGCGGTCCTCGTCACCCCGCAACACGAGTTGCACGCCGTGACCTACGACGGGCGCACCGATCTGCTGATCGCGTCCGGGGTCGCCGCCGTCTGGAGCCTGGACACGCGCCCCGGCCCCGCCTGGACGCATTAGCCTCTGGCAGCCCAAAGCCCACGCTGTTGATCGTCGCCGCGGCTGCGGATCGGCGGCGGGCCGGGTTCAAACCGGCCCCTACACCGCGGACCGCCGGCTAGCCGCCCTCCACCATGTCCCATGCTGTTCCATTGGAACGCCATCCCTGCCACTTTAGCTGCCCCCATCACTACTCTAATTCTCACGCCGCAGGGTATTGACTCCGGGGTCTAACCGTGCTATATTGTCCTTACTCACGTAAACGCTTACGTACTTGTTACGTTCTCGCATACGTCCCCCACCCCAGCAAGTACCTGAACCAAACACCGGAATCTGCACGGCATCTGCGGGAGGAGCGATGAAGCTAGCTCGCTGGGGAGCAGCCTTGCTGCTGTTG
Organism: uncultured bacterium; assembly: GCA_966434075.1. Lineage (GTDB taxonomy): Bacteria > Chloroflexota > Chloroflexia > QHBQ01 > JAICKM01 > JAICKM01. The sequence goes on along the minus strand of CBJNAR010001116.1, from coordinate 945 downwards.
AATTTCGCCCTGACAGGCTGTGACCTGTTCGGCGCGGCGACGCCCACGCCGCCACCGCCCACTCCCGCCCCCGCGTCTGATGCGTCGCCCACGACGGCCCCGGCGAGCGCGACCCAAACCCAGCCGGTGAGCGGATCGCTGGGCAGCGCGAACCTGGATCATCTCAATTTCCTGGTGGAAGACGTGACCATCGCCGGCAAGCCGATGGCGATCACCCACATCTACAGCGAGTTCCCCAAGTATGAGTGGGTAGACGCCTCCGGCGAAGGCATCGCCGCCCTGGACGACGCGGCGCGGGCCGCGGTGGTCTATCTCACGGCCTATGAGCGGCGGCCCGACCCGGCGTTCCTCGACAAAGCGCGCCGCCTGCTCAACTTCGCCATGTACCTGCAAACCGACGACGGCGAGTTCTACAACTTCATCACCGACCGCCAGGGCACGATCAACAAGACCGGCAACACCAGCTACAAATCGGCGGGCTGGTGGGCGGCGCGCGGCCTGTGGGCCATCGGCTACGGCTACCGCATCTTCAAAACCGTCGACCCGGCCTATGCCGGCGAGCTACAGCGCCATTTCGCCCTGGGACGCGACGCCTGGGCACGCCAGGTGACGCCGCTCTACACCAAGACCACGCCGGTCCACGACGTGCCGGTGCCGGGCTGGCTGATCGACGGCGGCGCCGATGTCACCGCCATTGCCGTGCTGGCCCTGCTGGAGGTGGACCGCGCGGAGAACGGCCAGGACGCCACCACGCGCACCCTGCTGACCCAACTGGCCGACGGGCTGGCGCAGTACCAGTTGGGCGACGGCATCAATTACCCGTGGGGTATGCACCCGGACAGCGCCGCGGCGCCCTTCTCGTGGCACGCCTGGGGCAGCACGCAGAGCTTCGCCCTGGCCCGCGCCGGGAAGCAACTCGGCAAGACGGACTGGATTAACTCGGCG
>CBJNAR010001115.1:0-1528 GCA_966434075.1 uncultured bacterium | reverse complement strand
GGAGCGCGACCAGCCCGGCGCCTCGACTATGACTATCATCGGTGAAGATGTCAGCGTCATGATGGACCGCAAGGAGGAGTCCGCTGAGCACCCGGCCCAGGACGAGACGATCATCGCCCTCAAACTGATCGCTAAATACGCCCAGTACGGCCTCATCCCGCTGGTCATCCCGCCGCCCGCGCTCGACGTGCCCATCCCCATCGAGCGCACCCCGGTGCAGCAGGCGACCGATCTGCAATATCTCAAGCAGATGGCCGCGCGCTACGGCTATGTCTTCTACATCACGCCCGGCCCGGCGCCGCTGACCAACACGGCCTACTGGGGGCCGCCGATCCGCGCGGGGGTGCCGCAATCGGCGCTGACCATCAACATGGGGCCGGAGACGAACGTGTTGAGCTTCAACGTGCGCAACAACGCCCTGGAACCGACCGTGGTCGAGGGCAAGGTGCAGGACCGCACCACCAACCAGAGCCTGCCGATACAGACCTTCGCCAGCCTGCGCCCGCCCCTGGCCGCCTTCCCGGCCTGGGTCGCCAATGCCGCCAACCTGCGCCACGTCCAGTTCCGCGAGAGCGGCGTGAACACCGCGCAGGCCTTCGCCCGCGCCCAGGGCACCATGGACGCCTCGGTGGACGCCGTGGTCGCCGTGGGCGACCTGGACGCCACCCGCTACGGCAACCTGCTGCAACCGCGCGGCCTGGTGGGCGTGCGCGGCGCGGGCTACCTGAACGACGGCTTCTGGTACGTCAAGAGCGTGGACCACACAGTCCGCAAGGGCACCTACCAGCAGCACTTTACGCTATCCCGCGAGGGCGTCGGGTCGACAACGCCCACGGTGATGCCATGAGCCAGTTTTTCGGCAAGTATCGCGGCAAGGTCGCCAACAACATCGACCCGATGCAATTGGGGCGCGTACAGGTGAGCGTGCCCGCCGTGCTGGGCGACGGCAGCCTGAGTTGGGCCATGCCCTGCGCGCCCTACGGCGGGTCGGGCGTCGGCTTCTTCGCCGTCCCGCCGGTCGGCGCCAACATCTGGGTCGAGTTCGAGGGCGGCGACTCCGACTACCCGATCTGGAGTGGCTGCTTCTGGGGCGTGGGCGAAGTGCCCGCCCAACCGGCCCTGCCCCAGATGAAGGTCTGCAAAACCGACGGCATCACGCTCACCCTGAGCGACCTGCCCGGCGCCGGCGGATTCACGGTAGAGGTTGGCCCGCCGGTGGTGCCCACACCGCTCAAGATGGTGTTCAACGCGTCGGGCATCGAGATCAGCAACAGCGCGGCCAGCGTCAAGCTGACCCCGGCCAGCGTCTCGCTCAACAACGGCGCTCTGGAGGTGATCTGATGCCCGGCTTTCTCCTGCACGTCGGCGCGACGGTGCTATGCGCGCACGGCGGCCAGGCCCAACCGACCGTGCCCAACCCGCGCGTGCTGGTGGGCGGGCAGCCGGTGGTGACGCAGTCCGGCCCCTATGTCATCGCGGGTTGCCCGTTCGTGCCGCCGGGCGGCAACGGCCCCTGCGTTACCGCGCA
>CBJNAR010001114.1:0-1536 GCA_966434075.1 uncultured bacterium | reverse complement strand
CGTACAAGGGGCGCCATTGCCCGCCTTCGGCGATTTCCCAGAACAGCCGGGTGAACAAGGTGGTCTTGCCGGTGCCTTCTTGCCCCAGCACATCGAGCACAATGGCTCGGGGGATTGCCGGCTGTTTAAGTAATTCCCTCACCCGCTGTTGGATACGCACACGCGGATCGTCCGGCCCGGTAACAAAGGGGCGCCCATGGGGGCTCATGGCCGGTGCAGCCCGCCGCGCACTGGTGTAGCCAGCGAGCGGCGGCGCAACATGCGTCAATTCTCTCCGCGGATCGGCGGGAGTTAGTGGGAGGTCGGGCTGGAAGAGGACGGGGTACGCCCAATCACATTCCTCGTGGCTGTCGGTAAAAAGGCGCTGGCGGCCTGTTTGCATACTTTCGTCCAGCGCACGTCCCCGAAGCAAGGTGTCGTAAAACGTCGTACTGAAGAGCGTGGCACGCGAATTACGGATGCGGTCCCGCATAGCGACAACCGCCGGCACCCCATGCTTAACCAGCAAATGGGCGACGGAGTAAATGTTCTCGGCGTGCTCCGCATCCGCCCGTGGGGCGGATCGACCGGTGTCACAAGCCACTAGCACGGCTAATTGGACTTTTGCCTCTTCCACCGCGACAGCCAACCGGTTCGCATCATACAGGTAGGGTAACCCGCCGGGCCTTTCCAGGGCTATCTGTCCTATCCCCTCACTCGAGATCTGACCGTGCCCGGCAAAGTGAAAAATCTCGCAGCCCCGCTCAAGCTCCGCGATCAACCGCTCCAGCGTCGGCGGCCCTGCCGCGACAATGCCGGCGGCGTCGGCTTCCGTCTTATTCAGCAATACCCGCAAGTCGATTTTCGGAAACGCCGCCACACGATCCACAAGCCCCTTAACCTCAGCCGTAATTTGGAACTGGCCCTCTTGCACCGGGTTGGCAAACACGGCCAGCATCCGTTGGGGCCAGGCGAGAGTGCTTGGCCGGCGTCCTACGGCTACCAGATGTACAAAGGGGATATCATCGCCGAAGATCAGGAAGTTGGGGTCGCCCCGTAACCAGAGCAGTTCCCAGGGATAGCCGGCGAGAGGGTAATCAGTGATCCGTAGCGCTAGTTGTAGCTGGTCGGGAGTAGGCGTCTGCCGGCGTTGCGCCTTATACGCCTGCGCAATTTTCTCCGGAAATAGCAACTCGGCGAGATCGCGAGCGGTTTGACGCCCCAGTAGCGTTGGGTCCGGCAGGCGTTGGGGGTGGTGCCGTTCGGCCGCCAGGATGCGCCCGGAGGAGTCTTGCAGTTCGACCCGGATTTCGTCCGCATTGCCGCCGGCTTGGAGAATTAAGCGCTGTGGCGCGGGGGTGCCGCCAGTGGCGGGGGATGGGACAAATGCAGTCCATTCCGTCATTGTTACTACCTTCGGCAGGCTTTGGGTAGGAAAACCACAAGCGTGGCACAGCGGTGGTAAACGGATAGATGCGCTAAGTGTAGGATGATTATAGAATGCGTGGGATAACCTGTCAAGCATGTAATACTTGGGTTTCACATGCGTGGTATCGC
>CBJNAR010001113.1:0-1537 GCA_966434075.1 uncultured bacterium | reverse complement strand
TGAGGTTACACAATCGGGTACGCGGCTTGCTGAATACGGATGCACACGTGATCCTTGGCCCTGGATCGGCAACCGGCCCGCCTGCCGGGCCAAACAGCCCCGTCCGGCGCACACGCTTAGCGCGCGCACCCGTTGAATGGTATACTGGGCCGATTAGCAGATCGCAGCAGCGGGCGCCGGCTGGCGCCGGATAGGTACACGCCCCTGACCGTCACCGGCGCCGGGCGTCCGGCAGCCGGCCCCGGCTCTGGGACTGGACAAGAGAGGAGTATCGCATGTATGAATTCGATGCCGCCATATCGAGCGCGGTGAAAGCGGAGAACGCGCCGCCGAAGCCGGAGGGTCCGGTCGAGGGGCCGCTGTCGCCGGAGATGCTCGACAAGATGCAGCGCTACTGGCAAGCCACGAACTATCTGACCGTCGGGCAGATCTATCTCCAGGCCAACCCGCTCCTGCGCGAGCCGCTGCGCATGGAGCAGATCAAGCCACGCCTGCTGGGCCACTGGGGCACATCGCCCGCGCTCAGTCTCATCTACGTCCACCTCAACCGGCTGATCAACGAGCGCGATCTCGACGTGATCTACCTGGCCGGCCCCGGCCACGGTGGCCCGGCCATCGTCGCCAATGTCTACCTGGAAGGCACCTATACCCAGATCTACCCCGAGATCACCCAGGACGTGGCCGGGATGCGGCGGCTGTTCCGCCAGTTCTCGACGCCCGGCGGGATCCCCAGCCATGTCAGCGTCACCACGCCCGGCTCGATACACGAGGGCGGTGAACTCGGCTATGTGCTGACCCATGCCTTCGGCGCCGCCTTCGACAACCCGGAGTTGATCGTGGCCGCCGTGATCGGCGACGGCGAGGCCGAGACGGGGCCGCTGGCCGGTTCGTGGCAGGGCATCAACTTCCTCAACCCGGCGCGCGACGGCGCGGTGCTGCCGATCCTGAACCTCAACGGCTACAAGATCGCTAACCCGACCGTGCTGGGACGCGAGACCAACGACAACCTGCGCGCCCTGATCGAAGGCCACGGCTACGAGGTCTTCTTCGTGGAAGGCGACGACCCGGCGCGGGTGCACCAGCAGTTTGCCGCCACGCTCGACACCTGCTACGAGCGCATCCACGCCATCCAGGAGGAGGCGCGCGCCAAGGGCGTCACCGAGCGCCCGCGCTGGCCGGCCATCATCCTGCGCACGCCCAAGGGCTGGACCGGCCCCAAGGTGGTGGACGGCGCGCCCATCGAGGGCACCTTCCGCGCGCATCAGGTGCCGCTCGGCGACGTGCGCGCGCGCCCGGAGCAACTCACCGAACTAGAGGCGTGGATGCGCAGCTACGAGCCGGACAAGGTGTTCGACGAGAACGGCCGCCTGATCGAGGAACTGGCCGCCCTGGCCCCCCGCGGCCTGCATCGCATGGGCGCCAACCCGCACGCCAACGGCGGCAAGGTGATGGTCACGCTGCGCATGCCCGACTTCCGCAAGTACGCCATCGAGATCCCCCGCCCGGCCACCCTGCGCTACGAGTCGACCCGGGTGCT
>CBJNAR010001112.1:0-1541 GCA_966434075.1 uncultured bacterium | reverse complement strand
CATCACGTTGAAGGAGATGACGACATGAGCACGGCCTCCGCCGACCGCCTGTACAACCTCCTCCCCGCCATCTATCGCATCAAGGATGCCGGCGAGGGCGAGCCGCTGCGCGCGCTGATGGCGGTGCTGACCGCGGAAGCCCAGAAGCTGGAAACCGACATCGCCGGGCTGTACGATAACTGGTTCATCGAAACCTGCGACGAGTGGGTGGTGCCCTACATCGGCGACCTGCTCGGCGTGCGCGGCCTGCGTCCCCTGCGCTCCGGCACCTTCAGCCGCCGGGCCTACGTCGCCAACACCCTGGCCTACCGCCGCCGCAAGGGCACCGCCGCCGTGCTCGAACAACTGGCCCGCGATGTCACCGGCTGGCCCGCCCGCGTGGTCGAGTTCTTCGCCCTGCTCGGCACCACCCAGCACCAGAACCACATCCGCCTGCAAAACGTGCGCACGCCCGATCTGCGCGACACCAACCGCCTGGGGCTGCTCGACACGCCGTTCGATACCATCGGCCATACCGCCGAGGTGCGGCGCATCGCCAGCGAACGGGGCAAGTACAACATCCCCAACGTCGGGCTGTTCCTGTGGCGCCTGCAAAGCTACGCCGTCTCCCTAAGCACGCCGGGCCCCGCCGCCGATCCGCCCGACGGCCGCTACTGGTTCAGCCCGCTGGGCAACGACGCCGCGCTGTTCACCCGCCCGCAGACCGAGCGCGAGATCACCCAACTGGCCGACGAGACCAACGTTCCCCAGCCGATCCGCCAGGCCGCTTTCTTCACCGACCTGCAAAGCTACCAGGCCCGCTATGCAAGTGTGCCGCCCGCAGATCGCCCGGCGGACAGCATCTACTACGGCCCCAACGGCAGCCTGGACATCATCGCGGACGGGGAGCTGGTGCCGCCCATCGCCATCATGTGCATGGATCTGCGCAACTGGGACCGGCCCCCGGCGGGGCGCGTGGGCGTGGACGTGCGTCGCGGGCGGCTGGCCTTCGCCACCGGCGAGACGCCGGCCACCGTCCAGGTCAGCTACAACTACGGCTTCAGCGCCGACATCGGCGGCGGCCCCTACGACCGGCGCCGCCCGCCCGCACAACCCGGTGAGGACGCGCCCGCGGAACCTGACACCGTTGCCACGCCCGCCGCGCTCGACGCCCTGATCCGCGTGCCCTCAACCGGCATCAACACGCTGGCTGACGCGCTGGCCGCCTGGGACCCGGCGACCGCCCCGCGCACCGTGATCCAGATCGAGGACAACCGCACCTACGCGGAAGATCTGACCATCCCGATGGCCGGGGCCGAACTGGTGATCCAGGCGGCCAACCGCAAGCGCCCGGTGCTGCTCGGCGACATCGCCGTGACCGGGGGCACCGGCGCCGAAAGCCTCACCCTCAACGGGCTCTTGATCGCGGGGGCGCTGAACCTGCCGGGCAACCTGGCTGCCGTGACCCTCGCTCACTGCACGCTGGTGCCGGGACGCGGACTCGACGAGACCGGCGCGCCGCGCAACCCCGCCGCCCCCAGCGTGATCGCCGCCGCGACCAA
>CBJNAR010001111.1:0-1544 GCA_966434075.1 uncultured bacterium | reverse complement strand
TTCAAATGGTCGGTGATACGGCCAAGAATCAGAATTATGCGGTGTAGGGGCCGGTTTCAAACCGGCCCGCCGTCCACCGGCATCGGAATGATGGCCTAACTGCCCGGCAATGCATGATTGCGAGCGGGCCTAGCCGTTTGTCCAGGCGCCGGGCTAGCCGCTTGGGGGATGTACACTGAGGGACCTAGGGCTATACTGGGGATACGGCGGCGCGGCCTCGCGGCCCGTTTGCGCCTGGCTGCGAGGCGGACAATCACGCGCGTCGCCGGTGAACGTAAGGAGCAAACAACGTGGATAGTCTAATTCTCGAAACCCCTGGGGCGGCAACCGGCGCCCCGGAGACGGACACTGATCTGCTGGACGCCTACTCCCGCGCCGTCATGCGCGTGGCGGAGACGATCAGCCCGGCAGTGGTGAACCTCGAAGTGCAGGTGCCCCGGCGCACGCGCCGCGGGCCGGCGGGCCGCCCGCCCGGCGAGGGCCACGGCAGCGGGTCCGGCTTCCTGTTCACGCCCGACGGCTTCATCCTGACCAACAGCCACGTAGTGCACGACGCCGCGCGCATCGAGGCGACGCTGAACGACGGGCGCCGCCTGCTGGCCGATCTGGTGGGCGACGACCCGGACACCGACCTGGCCGTGGTGCGCATCTCCGCGCCCAACCTGACCCCGGCGCCGCTGGGCGACTCGCAGGCCATCCGGCCCGGCCAGGTGGTTGTCGCCATCGGCAACCCCTACGGCTTCCAGACCACCGTGACCGCGGGCGTGGTCAGCGCGCTGGGCCGGTCGTTGCGCGCCCGGTCGGGCCGCCTGATCGACAACATCATCCAGACCGACGCCGCGCTGAACCCCGGCAATTCGGGCGGCCCGCTGGTGACGACCACCGGCGCCGTGATCGGGGTGAACACGGCGGTGATCTACGGCGCGCAGGGCCTCTGCTTCGCCATCGCCGCCAACACGGCCCGCTTCGTGGCCGGGCGGCTGATCAAGGACGGGCATATCCGCCGGGCCTATCTCGGCTTCGGCGGGCAGGATGTGCCGTTGCAGCGGGTGCTGGTGCGCTACCTGAACCTGCCGGTCGAGCACGGCATCCTGGTCGTGTCGCTGGAGCCGAGCAGCCCCGCCGAGCGCGGCGGGCTGCGCGAGGGCGATGTCATCGTCGCGTACAACGACCAGCCGGTGGCGGGCATCGACGCCCTGCACCGGCTGCTGACCGATCAACTGGTGGGCGTGGAGTCCACCCTGACCATCGTCCGCCGCACCGAGAAACACGACCTGCGCGTCGTGCCCACGGAGTCGCGGCCTCGCCCCGCCACGCACTGAGCCGGCGCATATCCATGAGGGGGCGGGTTGCCGGCACCGGCAACCCGCCCCCGCTTTCCTATAGATAGAACTGCTTCCAGGCCGTCCACCAATCCTCGGCCCGCGAGACCAGCCGGCGCGAATCGATGATCTCGACGCCGCGCTTGTTGCGGTACGGCTCGACGCGGTCCGGCGTGGCGACCTCGACCATGATCTCGCAGGGGTTGCCGGGGTTGTACGGCG
>CBJNAR010001110.1:0-1547 GCA_966434075.1 uncultured bacterium | reverse complement strand
GGGCCAGGGTGCGGTGTAGGGGCCGGTTTGAAACCGGCCCGCGCTGGTTGGCACCCGCGCACAGGGCCAGGGTGCGGTGTAGGGGCCGGTTTGAAACCGGCCCGCGCTGGTTGGCACCCGCGCACAGGGCCAGGGTGCGGTGTAGGGGCCGGTTTGAAACCGGCCCGCGCTGGTTGGCACCACCGGCCAGGACCGGGCGCGGTGTAGGGGCCGGTTTCAAACCGGCCCGCGCCGCCTAGCGCCAATCGTCCCGGTCGTTATAGATATGTTGCTTCCCGGCGAAGGCCGCGACCGGGGCCTGCCCGTCGCCGATCTTGAGCAGGCTGGCGACGTGGTTGACCACGCGCTGTTGCAGCACCACGCGCATCGTCACCGCGCGCCACTGGTCCCAGCCGTAGAGGCACATCGTGCTGCCGGAGACGATATGGTGGCTGGCGCTTGGCGCGGCGATGCCCAGGATGCGGAAGATCTCCGCGTCGTAGCGCACTGTCGGGGGCGTGCGCGGCCAGTCCGCCGGGTAGCCGGCCAGCAGCGGCACGAGCCAGAGCAGCGTGGCGCCCAGGCGCACCAGCGGATAGCCGGGGTGCGGGTGGGCGTGGATGCGTTCCAGCGCGCGCGGCAGCCCGGCCACCGGCACCGGCAGGTGGCCGGTCCAGGCCAGGTGCTTGCCCTGCCCGGCCCGCCCGCAGCGCAGGCAGCGCAGCTTGCCTTCGCGGAAGACGAGGAGATCGGCGCACCGCGCGCAGCGGGTGAGCACGGCGCCGTCGCTGACGCTCAGTACCCAGCGCGGAAAGTAGGTGCCCATCTCGGCCACTTCCTGGGCCAGCAGGGCGGGATTGCCGTGCGCCCATTGCGCCGTCCGCCCGGCGGCGGCCAGGTCCACCGTCCAGCGCACTTCCATCGCCTCGTCGCCGGTGCCCGGCAGCACGATTGCCTGTTCCATGGCCGCGGCCCTCCTACGCGTAGCTTTCCTTGCTCAGGTCGATGCGCACGCCGGGCACGATGGCCGGGCGGGCATCGCCGCCGGTCCAGCCGCCGTCGCCGGCCCGCCAGCCTACGGGCGTGGGCGCTGCGGTACGCGCGGGGGCGGGCACGATAGTGCCCTCGCGCGGGGCGGCGGTGGCGACGAAGCGCCCGTCGCGCGCCTCATACCAGGCGCCGGTCGCCAGGCAGACGGCCCAGCGCCCCGGCTCGCCCAGGTCATCGCGCGGGATCAGGATCTGCGCCGGCGCGCAGCAGGTGCAGTAGGCCAGGCCGGGGGTCGCGGTGGTGCGGGTATTTTGCGTGTCCATGGTTGTTGCTCCTTTCCGAGCTATCAGCCGTCAGCTATCAGCCGTCAGGTACGAGTGGTCAGTGGTCAGTGGTCAGTGATCAGTAATTGGTGATGGGTTATGCGGTATTGTGATTCAAGCTGCTCTTATTCGTAGCGGCGCGATTTATCGCGCCCGTACTCGTTGCTCGTAAGCGTGTTCCTCGCCTCACATCCCAGAGCCTCGGTGCCGCCCCGCCGCCCGTTACCGGGGCGGGCGAATGAAGACGCCGTGGCG
>CBJNAR010001109.1:0-1550 GCA_966434075.1 uncultured bacterium | reverse complement strand
TTCGCGCGCTACGGCGGGCCGTGCATCGTGGTCGACCTGGGCACGGCGACGACCGTGAACGCCGTGGACGGCGCGGGTACGCTGCTGGGCGGGGCCATCGCGCCGGGGCTGAACACGGCGGCGAGCGAACTCTACCGGCGCACGGCGGGCCTCGCCGTGGCCGATCCGGTGGTGCCGCGGCGGGTGATCGGCACCAGCACCGAGCGCGCGCTGCAGGCGGGGATCGTGCTCGGCCACCTGGGCCCGGTGGAGGGGCTGGTGGCGCGCATGGATGCGGAACTGCGCGCGGGCGGGGCGCCCGCCCCCATCCCGGTGGTCGCCACGGGCGGGCTGGCGCGGCTGCTGGCCCCGGCCACCCCGGTCTTCACCCACATCGACCCCGATCTCACGCTGGACGGCTTGCAGATGATCTATGCGTGGAACACGCCTGACGCGGGGCAATAGAAAGCCCCGCGCGCATCTGCGCCGGGGCGTTACAAAGGGATAGCAGGCCCCGCGCGCGGCTGCGCCGGGGCGTTACAAAGGGAAGGGGCCGGACGTGCGCTTAGCGCAGTTGCCGGCAGAGCCGGGTGTAGATCCCCACGAGGCTCAGCGCGAGGATGCCCAGGCCAAGGATCGAACCGCCGATGAGGGCGAAGGCCGGTGCGCTCGACCGCGCGGGCGCCGCAGGCGCCGCGGGCGCGGCCTCATCGACCGTCAGGATCGTGCCGTCCGCCGTGCCGATCAGGGCGCTGCTGTGGCTGACATAGGGGGGCGTGGCTGCCTGGGGCGCCCCCAGGCTGTGCGCCCGCGCCACCCCGGCGCCGAAGAGCAGCGCCGCCATCAACACGAACAGGGCCATCCACCGGCCCCCGTCGCGTGTGATGCTCTGATTGCTGCGCAGTACGTGCATGATGCCTGTCTCCTCCCGTGATGCAACGACGTAGTGTAGAACGTTGCCAGTGCTAAAAGCAGGCTCTGTGCCACGCCGCCCGCCGTCTAAAAGACGGTGGCGTGCCCGTCCAGGTTCCCCGCCGGGATCAGGACGGGCCGCATCTATCCCCAGTATAGCGCGCTTCCCCCCGCGATACGCCCGTCGCGGGGCGCATCCGCCCGGCATCCTCTAGCGGACCCGCACCCTCCGCCCGATGGCTGAGGCCGGTGGGACATTTGCCGCACGTTACGCAGTACGAATTCACCGCGAAGGAACGAAGAACGCGAAGACGGTTTACCTTAGTTATATTCTTCGCGTCCTTCGCGTCTTCGCGGTGGTAATAAGCGCATGGCGGGCGGCGCGACTCGACAAGCGTGGCCTGAATGTGCTATGTTGAATCCGCCGGATCGACGGCGCTGTAGTTGACATAATGAGGAGACGTATGACGCAAACGCAACCCGACGGCCTGGTGGCCGCCCGCGACCTGGACGCCGCGACGCTGGCCGCCGCCGGGGCCCTGCGCGACCTGTGCAACCGGGTGGACGGCCTGGATCTGAAAGTGCAGGTGGAGAGCGCGCCGTGGGACCGCGGCAGCGGGCCGAACCGCTTCCTGTACTACCACGACGGCGCGCTGGTG
>CBJNAR010001108.1:0-1556 GCA_966434075.1 uncultured bacterium | reverse complement strand
TGCCCCCATTGTACGTCACCTGCTGATATATGTCAACGAGTGTGGGGTATGTTCCAGGGCTTATGCATTCTCCTTTGCAGAGACAAGCGGGCGCTTCTTTGGTAAGATGGCAGTATTCACCAACCTATCTCTGACCCAAAGGAGCGCCCAATGCAGTATACCCTATCGGCCACCCTGGCTGCCCGTGCCGCCCACCCGCGCCTCGATCCCGTCCTCCAGACCGTCCCCGTTCCCGCCCTGGAGGTGCCCCTCCCCGGTGGTCCCCTGCGCGTGCCCTGGTGTCATCTGCCTCGCCTCTTTGCCACCATCCCCGATCCCCGTTCGCCCCAGGGCGTGCGCCATGCCCTCCCCGCGCTCTTGGCCGCCATGCTCGCCGCGCTCTTGACCAATCACCGCTCCCAATTAGCCGCCGCCGAATGGCTGGCCGACCAACCCGCGCCCATCCAAACCGCTCTTGGCTTTGCCCCCGGGCGCACCCCCCACCAATCCACCTTCAACCGCGTCTTAGCCCGCGTCGACCCGGCTTATCTGGCGGTCGCCCTGCGCCAGTTGTTCGCCGCCGCGCTCCCGCCCCCGCTAGCACGTGGCAGCCAAGCCGTGGCCTGCGACGGCAAAGCCCAGCGCGGGCGCTTGCCCTTCACGCCCCTGGTCCCCGGCACCGCCCCCGTGCATGAAGTCAGTCTCTATGCCCCCGACCCCGGTATCGTGCTCGCTGCCGCCCCCGTGGTCGGCACCGCCGATAAAGCCGCCGCCGAGTTAAATACCGCCCCGGCCCTCCTCGGCCAACTGGCCTGGCGCGGGCGGGTCTTGACGGCCGATGCCCTCTTCTGTCAGCGCACCATCTGTGAGCAGGTCGTGGCGGCCGGGGGCGACTATCTGCTGACGGTCAAAGCCAATCAAGGGCATTTGTTCGATACGCTGCAACGCTGGTTTGCGCCGGAGGCGCCGCGCCGCTACGGCTACGCGCCGGTGGCGGGCGACCGGCGGGAGACGGCGACGGCGGAGCAGACGCGGGGGCGGCTGGAGATCCGCTATGTGGTAGCGAGTACCGACTTAGCGGCCGTGTTGGAGTGGCCGCACGTGGCGCAGGTGTTTATGGTGATCCGCAGTTGGCGCTGCAAGGGGCAGGTCGGGCAGGAAATCCACTGGGGGGTGACGAGTTTGCCCGCGGGGGTCGCGGATGTAGCACGGCTGTTAGCAGTGCGGCGCGGGCACTGGCGGATCGAGAACAGCCTGCACTACATTAAAGATGTGACGCTGGGAGAGGACGCGAGCCTGATTCACACGGGGCAGGGGCCGGCGAATATGAGTGTGCTGCGGGATCTGGTCGTGAGTTTGGTGCATGCGGCCGGCTTTGACCGCGTGGCGTCACGGCTGCGCTACTATGGCCGCCACCCGGACGCCGCGCTAGCTCTCTGCGGGATCGCCCTCACCGAGAATGCATAAGCCCTGGGGTATGTTCCTGGGCGCAGATATGTAGATGGGCTGCTGCATGGTCTCCGGCGCCGGATCGGCTCAGTCGCGCGGGTCCAGCCCCTTATTACAAGGCCGCTTGA
>CBJNAR010001107.1:0-1560 GCA_966434075.1 uncultured bacterium | reverse complement strand
GGCCCGGTCGAGCAAGGCGGCGAAGGCGTCACCCTGGCCTACTTCGACAAGCCGCCGGCGACGACGAGTGATCAGTGATCAGTGGTCAGTGATCAGTAATCCGGTATGAGGAGAGGGGCGGTGCCGTTTGTAGAAGACGGTACCGCCCCTCGCTTATATGCTGACGGCGGTTGTCCGTCAGCGCGTTCGGCCTAATTTGTGTGTAGCGGAGCGATTGATCGCGCCCGTACTCGTTAGCCGGTAGCGCGTTCCGCCTATTTTGACCTAGCACGCTAAAGACCAACGAGCACGGGCGCGATCAATCGCGCCGCTACGCATGACGGTCGGCGGGATTCGCAATAGCCGGCTGGGCTTGGGCGCTTGTGCTACGGCACCGGGGCCGGGCCGGAGCCGGGGAGCTGGCCGGCGTAGGCGCCGCGGGCGAAGAACCAGTCCATCAGGCGGTGCGCGGGGCCGAGTTGCAGGCCCAGGTTGCTGGTGCCCGCGATGGGGTAGACCGTGTTGTAGTCGAACTGCGCGGTGTAGAGCGAGGCCGGCCCGAGTTGCGTGGCGAGTTGGGCCAGCGCGAACTGCTGGTCGGGCGGGATGTTGGTCTCCACGGCGTCGCCAAGCTGGTTCAGCAGGGCGGGATAGCGCGGCAGCATATTGGCCGTGGCAAGCTTGTCGCGCAGGGCGCGGATCACCTGCTGCTGGCGCCCAATGCGGGCGAAGTCGCTGTCGCCGTGGCGCGTGCGGGCATATTGCAGCGCCTTCGCGCCGTCCATGTGCTGGAACCCGGCGTCGAAGTGGATGTGCATGTAGCTGTAGTTCGGCCCCGGATAGGCCGGGTCGTCAATCGGCGCGGGCACGTCGATGTCCACGCCGCCCGCCGCGTCGATGATCTGCTCAAACCCCGCGAAGTTCAGCGCCACGTAGTAGTCAATCGGCACATTCAGCAGTTGGCTGACGGTGGGCAAGGCCAGGCCCGGCCCGCCGCCCGGCAGCCGGTAGGCTTCGCCCAGGAAGTAGGCCGCGTTGATTTTCTGCCAGCCGTAGCCGGGCACCAGCACCTGGAGGTCGCGGGGAATGCCCAGGACGCCGACCCGCTTCGCCACCGGGTCGACCGTGACCACCATCAGCGTATCGCTGCGCGACGGCTCGCCCGCTTCCTCGGGCCGCTTGTCGGTGCCCAGCACGAGGATGTTGAAGCGCCCGGAGGGCAGCAGAGCCTCGGACGCGGCGACGGCATCGGGGGTGGGGCTGGGCAGCGCGGTGGCGAAGGGTAGGGCGGGCACATCCAGTCCGCTCGGCTCGGTCGGCACCGGCGCGGCCATGGGCGGCCCGGCCATGCTCGGCGCGGTCAGTTCCACGGCGACGACGGCCGGCGTGGGGGGCGCCGGGGGCAGGGGCCGGTAGATGCGTTGCGAAACCGACCACGCCGTATAGCCGAGGAACGCCGTGTAGGCCAGGATGATCGTCAGGGCCACCAGCAGGCCGCCCGCCGCCCAGCGCCACGCCGCCGACCGCGGCGCGGGATGGCCGAGCATCTGCTTAAATTCGTCAATCTCCCCAAGGCCATGC
>CBJNAR010001106.1:0-1563 GCA_966434075.1 uncultured bacterium | reverse complement strand
GCCGCCGGCGGCGCGGGGGCGCGCCCTGTTCGGGCGCCCGGCCCGCCGGCGGCCCGGCAAACCGGCCGCGAGAGTGCTGCGCGCGCTGCTGCGCCGCCCGGTCCGGCGCCGGGGCCTGTTCGCCCGCTTCGCGCAGTCGCGGCGGACCCCGCCAGGGCGCCTGATGATCACCCAGTTGCGGGCGCTGATCCCGGCCCCGCCGGTCCCGCGCCGGCACCTCGCCTGAGTCCCGCGCCGACCCCGCCCGTTGGGGCGCCCCACCCGATCCCGCACCGGGGACCGTGGCGGGGCGCCCTGCTGCGTACCCACTGTCACTCTGAGCGCAGCGAAGAGTCTCGTCCTGGCGCCCGCCGGACCGAGATTCATCGCGCCGCCCGCAATTGTCACTCTGAGCGCAGCGAAGAGTCTCGTCCTGGCGCCCCCGGACCGAGATTCATCGCGCCGCCCAGAAGGACGGCCACCCGGAGGAACCCCATGCAGTTCCAGGACTATGACTATACCGGCAGCCAGGCCGAGTTCATGGCGATGCGCGATCTGCTCATCGAGAGCTACGCCCTGACCCGCCGCCCCTTCAACTGGCTCTTTGATCGCCTGGAGGATTGGAAGTACGGCGGCAACTCGAACCGTATCGCGGACGACCCGGAGTTCTTCCGGCGCAACGCCCGGCTGTGGCGCGACACGCAGGGCCGGCTGGTCGCCTTCTGCATCTCGGAGTACGGCGGCACGCAGATGTTTCTCCAGGTGCATCCCGAATACCGCGCCGTCGAACCGGCCATGCTGGACTGGGCCGAGACCCGCTGGGCCGCCGGGCAGCCGGCGCTGGAGACCTTCGCCGCGGTGGACGACCCCCCGCGCCAGGCGCTGCTGGCCGCGCGCGGCTACACCGACGCGGGCGATGACGGCTATATGCGGCGCTACGATCTGGCCCAGGCCTACCCGCCGCTGCCGTTGCCCGCGGGCTACCGCATCGAGTCGCTCGACCAGAACCGCAACTACGCGAGCCGCATCGCCGTCGTGCAGCGTGCATTCAACCAGCCCGCGCTGGGCCGGGCCTGGCTGGAGTCGATGTTCACCGCGCCCAGCTACGACCCCGCCTGGGACCTGTCGGTGCTGGCCCCCGATGGGCGGCATGTCGCCTTCTGCCTCGCCATGCTCGACCGCCGCAACCGCATCGCCGAGATCGACCCGGTGGGCACCGACCCCGACTTCCAGCAACGCGGGCTGGGGAAGGCGCTGCTGACCGAGTGTTTCCGCCGCCTCCAGGCCGCGGGCATGGCCTACGTCTACATCGGCGCGGCCCCCGAGCCGTACAAGGCCAACCGCCTCTACGAGGCCATGCGCCCGGTCGCCAGGTACCAGACCAACCGCTGGGTCAAGCCGCTGCGGTGAGCACCTAGCCTGGTCTCCTGGGCCGCAGGCCGGTTTGAAACCGGCCGCTACGCCGCGGTCGTGTCACTCTGAGCGCAGCGAAGAGTCTTGCCTCGGTCTGATAGGCGGCAGGCCGGTTTGAAACCGGCCGCTACGCCGCGGTCGTGTCACTTGTCGCTGCGCTCAGGGTCTCGT
>CBJNAR010001105.1:0-1570 GCA_966434075.1 uncultured bacterium | reverse complement strand
AGGGCTTCCAGCCGCTCGTTGGCGACGGCCAGTTCGCGCGTGCGCTCGGCGACCAACTGTTCGAGCACGTTGTTCATGTTCTGCAAGCGGGCCGCCGCTTCCGCCAGCTCCTTGTTGCGCAGTTGCAGCCAGGCCGTGTGCTCTTGCTCGCGCTGGCGCAGGCGCGCGCTGATGTTGCGCATCAGCTTCCAAACCAGGAACGGCGCCGTGTTGATCAGTTCCAGGAAGGCGTCTTTGGTGAAGCGCAGGGTTTGGACTTCGCCGCGCGCCCGCGCCGTCGCCGAGCGGGGCCGCGCCTCGATCACGCCCATTTCGCCGACGAACTCGCTGTAGCCTCGCGCCATCATCTGGCGATTCTCCACGCCCCGCTGGGTGATCTCGACATCGCCGGACACAATCAGGTAGACGGCGTCGCTCGGGTCGCCCTCGTAAAACAGAACCTCGCCCGGCGCCAAGACGCGCACCTCGGCCACCTGGGCCAGCCGTTCCAACTGGTTGTGGCCCAGGTTGGCTTCAGCGTCGTGTTCGGCTAGTTCGCGCAGCAGCGCCAGGGGCGTCGCGATGGGGACCGGATCGGGGGCGGGGATGCGGGGCGTGGGCGGTTCGGAAATCGAACGGGGGCGCGTGTGCCTCATCGGGCGACTCTCCAATGCCTCGCGCGGGTCGGGTTGCAGCATCAGGCGACTCCTCTACACCTCACTCGACGTGGTACCCAGGCAGCGCGGGAAGGACCAAGTTCAGAACCGGGCGGCGCAGGAAGTTGAGCAAGCAAAACCGACCGCACAGCGGTGGCGACTACTCATAGGTCTATTGTACCGGGTTGCCCGGCAAACGACAAGGGGGATCGGTCCCGTGTCCAGGGCGCCGGCGTGCCGGTTACGCATCACTACCCGTCACGGCCTCGGCGCCGTGCTGTTGTATTCTCGGACAGGATCGCTTGTGGTAGCGGAGAGGATGGACTGCGGCGGCCGCCTTCGTCTGCCGCGAATCAGGTGTGGTCAGCGCCGTCTTGATGCTGTGCGTCATCATTGCACGGGTATCCTGCCACGTTCTATATTGTGATTGGCCCCGCCGGGGTTACGTCTGCCCATCCCCCCCCGGTTGCCGGGCCGTCGCTGCAGCCGTACAGCACGGGAGTTTTGAGTGTATGAAAGCGTTAGGGCGCGCGCTCGGCTATATGCGCGCGTATTGGCCGCAGGCGCCGGCCGCCTTCCTCCGCCTGGTGCACGTCAGCGGCAGCACCCTGATCCCCCCGCACCTGATCCGCCGGCTGATCGACAACGGCCCCCGCGCGGGCGACGAATCGCTGGTGCCGGCGCCGGCCGGGGCGATTGTGGCGGTGGCGCTGGTGCGCGCGACGGCGCCCCTGGCCGTGCCCGGCAACGGCGCGAGCCCCGGCAACGGCAGCGGCTGAGCGGGGAGAGGGTGGCGCGCGCATGGCGGTGATGTGGCCGGCGGGCTGCCCGGCGACGGCGAACGCCGCCGAGCGCGCCGTCTTTGCCGCGGTCGAACGCTGGCTGGGGGCGGACTGGGCGGCCTGGTTCCAGGTGGCGGTGCCGGGGCGCGCCCC
>CBJNAR010001104.1:0-1574 GCA_966434075.1 uncultured bacterium | reverse complement strand
GCACCAGCTTTCGCGCGGGCAGCGCCAGCGCATCGTCGTCGCGCGCGTCCTGGCACCCGACCCGGACATCATCGTCGCCGACGAACCGATCTCGATGCTCGATGTCTCGATCCGCGCCGAGATTCTCCAGTTGCTGGATAAGCTTGTGCGCGAGCGGCGCATCGCCATGCTCTACATCACGCACGACCTGTTGAGCGCCCGCCTGCTCTCCGATGAGATCATGGTGCTCAACAAGGGCAAAGTGGTTGAGCAAGGACCGGCCAAGCAAATCATCGTGCAGCCGCGCGACGAGTACATGCGCCTGCTGCTGGACGCGATCCCCACCCTGGACTACGGTATGCCGGCCAGGGAGGCTATATTGAGACGGCCGACACGATAAAAGTGCACCGCTAATCGGGGTCGCGCCCTGGCGCCGCCCCCGTCACGCGCCCGTCCCCGGTTGGCAAAACCGGGTGGGCGCTTGGCGCGCCGGGCTGCCGGCGGCCCCCGGATTGCGCCAGGAGGGTAACGGATGATCGATCCTAGCCGTCGCGAGAAACCGGCTGCTTTTCAGGCGCAGGAGAACTATCAGCGTGCCCGGCGTAAGGTCTTCCTGGATGAAATCAGTTCGTTCTTGACGCGCCGCCCTAACGATCTTCTTTCATTCCAGGAGGTGCGCGAACACCTCCCGATCAAGAGCCAGGCCTACCGCGGGGTACGCGCGATCCCGGTGGCCCGGATCATCGGCAGCGTCGATCGGTACGAAGACTTCAACCGCCGCTTCTTACCCACCCAGGCGCACACCCAGGCGCGGTGGGAAAATGTCGACGAAGCGGCCCTCACCGACATCGTGTTGCCGCCGATCCAGGTCTATCAAATCGGGGAGGCGTATTTTGTGCTGGACGGCAATCACCGCGTCTCGGTCGCCAAAGAGAGGGGCATGGCCTTCATAGACGCCCAGGTCGTGGAATTGCACACCAAACTACCGCTCACGCCCAGCACAGACCAGCGCGCGTTGCTGCGCCTGGCCGAGCATGCGCGCTTTCTGGAGCAGACGAACCTCGACGCGCGGCGCCCCGGCGCCTGCATCACCTTCAGCTCCCTCGGCCGCTACGACGTGCTCATCGAGCACATCTCCGCGCATCGCTGGTTCATGGGCATCGAACAGAACCAGCCGGTGTCCTGGGAAGCGGCGGTGCTCGATTGGTACGACACCCTCTATGCGCCGCTGGTCCAGATCATCGAGCAGCAAGGCATCCTCGACGAGTTCCCCGGCCGCACCGCCGCCGACCTGTACCTCTGGATCATGGATCATCGCCACTATTTGAACCAGGAGCAGGGCCGGCCGGTAGGCCCGCGGATCGCGGTGCTGACCTACAATCGCTCGCAGGTGATCTGGGCGCGCAAAGTCCTCGGCTGGAGCAACCGGCTACTCGACCATGTTGCCCATCCGTTCGTGGTCTCTGCGCAGGCGCTGGCCCGCGCCCTGAGGGCCGGGGCAGCCGGACGATAGCTCGTTCGTGCGGCCGGGCCCCGATCCGGTCGGGCGTACCGCGAACTCCCCCGCCAATCCCCGCGGTGGCCGAGCCGCCTCG
>CBJNAR010001103.1:0-1576 GCA_966434075.1 uncultured bacterium | reverse complement strand
ACAAACCTGCTCGGCAGAGCGCGAAATACAAAGAGCAGCAATATCGCAAGTGGATGGCGGCTCAGGCCCGCACCGCCGGTTCTCTGGATCCTGCCGAGCTGGAGGGGACAGATGGGACTCCGAGCACCCGCGACGAGGCTACCACGCCGGAGATGAACACGATGCGCTTTGCTCCGGCCAACAGCGCCGGCACCAGCGTGGCGACTCGCCCCAGCGCCCCCGCGGCGGTGCGCCCGGCCGCCGCCGCCGCGCCCCGCACCGCGCCGCCCCGGCGGTCTGCCGCGGCCCCGACGCTGCCCTCCACGGTGCGTGGTGCCCGTGGCCGCATCACCGCGCAGATGCAGGAGATGGATCTGCAGCACGAGATCGAGTTCATCAACGCCGACATCCGCCGCCTGCTGATCCTGGCCGCCGGCAGCTTTGTGGTCTTGATTATCCTGGCCTTCGTGATCCGCTAGCCGCGGTTCGCGTCGTAAGCGAAGCCCCTTGTCGCACCGGCGACAAGGGGCTTGCGTCTTTCCCGCGCCAGGATGCGGCGCTCAGGAGGCGTTGCAGCACAAGAGCTCGAACTGGGTCACGCGCCAGCCGGGGCCGATCTCGATGAGCCGGGTGCGGATGAGCGGTTCGTCCGGCGGGGTGGTGGGCGCCGGGCTGCCCGTGGGGTAGGCATGCCCGGAGAGCGTCACGGTGAGCGAGCCATCGGACTCGTGGACCACGTCGCTCTTGCGCATGTCCACCGTGTAGCCCTGGAGCGCGGCGGCGGCTTTGGCGATTTGGGTATCGGCGTCGGGCGGCAGGTGGCCGGGCGCCCAGTAGGCGCTGGCGTCGGCCTGCTCGTTGCGGGCCAGGAAGTAGAGGAAGTTGTGCGCGGCGCCCTCCGGGATGCGCGTGCTCATCTCTTGCTCCAGGCACCCGCTCAACAGCAGCCCCAGCAGCAGCACGCCCAGGATCAGCGGGCCGCGCGTTCGGATTGGCCCGGATTGCCGGGCACGAAATACGGCATAGTCCATATTGATTATGGTATGCGATCCGCCGGGGCCTGTCAAATACGCTGTGCGCCCGGGCGCCCGGAGGCTCAAGCCTCCGGCTACGTCGACAAAGGCCGCCTGCGCGGCCTCACGTCTCAGCCCGCGCAGGCGGGCTTCGTAAGGCTAGCCCGCCCGTTCACGGGCCGGGCGCCCCCACCGCGCCCGGCGCGCATCTTGCTCCCGCGGCCAGCCAGTAGTGCACCGCGAAGACACGAAGAACGCGAAGAGGATAGACATGAATGTCGTTCTTCGCGGCCTTCGTTGCTTCCCTGAAAGTGGAGGACGGGTAGCCATTGGGAATTGTCATTCTGAGCGGAGCGAAGAATCTCGTCTTGTTGGGGTTCACGACGAGACTCTTCGCTGCGCTCAGAGTGACAAACTACCTTGCCGGGATGGGCGGCGGCGGGCGGTTGACAAGCCCGCGCGGGGGCGTATATAATCGGGCCAGTGGCCGTAACTCGACATAACAGCTAGAGGGGTCGCCGGGCGGCGGCCGGGTAGGGGAGTGCCATGCGGCGTCTGTCGATGCGCCCTGTCGGTTGGTCCAG
>CBJNAR010001102.1:0-1576 GCA_966434075.1 uncultured bacterium | reverse complement strand
TCCGGTATAATAGACCTGACGCCCGTATACGAGGAGAGGCATGCGATCTGCTCCAGCGGACTCCCTGTCCGCACCTCACCACAGACTCCCCCATCCGCCGGACCCCGCCGCCGGACGGCCGCCCGCGCCCGATTCAGCCGCGCCCCCGGCCACCCCGGCGCCCCTACAGGTGCTGCTGCTGGCACCGCCCGGGCGGACCGCCCAGCGCCTGCGGCGCCTGCTGGCACAACCGACCCAATTCGCCGTGCAAACGGCTCACCGGCAGGATCAGGCGCAAATCTACCTCGCCCAGGGCCCGATTGATGTGGTGCTGCTGGTCTCGGACCCGGACGGGCCGGCGGATGGCGATCTGCTGGCCGCTCTCCAGGTACAACATCCCCGGCTGCCTGTTGTCCTGGTGCGCGAGCAGGAGGACGCCGCGTGCGCGCTGGCCGCCCTGCAGCAGGGCGCGCAGGACGATCTAGTCCTGGGTGACCTGGATCGGCGGCGCCTCGCGCGGGCGCTACGCTACGCCCGGGCGCGGAAGCACACCGAGGCCGCGCCGCGGCCTCGGGCGAAGACGGAACTGGGACAGACCCGCGATCAACTCGCGGTGATCCTGGAGGGAGTGGACGAGGGCATTCTGGCGATCGCGCCGGGCGGGGGCGTGGTCTACGCGAACGATACGGCCGCCCACCTGCTGGGGTGTGCCGCTCCCGCCGACCTCCTGGCGTTGTCCCTGGCGGAGATTCAGGGCCGGTTTGGAGTGTATGACCCGGCGGGGGGCCCAGCAGGGGGTCCTCCAGCCGGAGATGCGCTTCCGCCTGCGGGTCGTCGCCACCGGGGACGAGCGCTGGGTCGTCGTCCGCGCCCGACCCGTGCCGGACGCCCCTGGGCGCGCGCCACTGACGATTATCATCTTCAGCGATATTACCGCCCGGATGGAATCCTACCAGCGGCTGGAACAGCGGGTAGAAGAGCGCACGCACGAGATCGAGCGCCGCCGCGAGGTCGCGGCGAGCCTGGGCGAGATCCTGGCCGTCCTGAACTCGGATCGGTCCTTGGACGCCATTTTGCACTATATCGTCGGGCAGGCGTGCCGGCTGCTGGGGACCGATACAGGTGCCATCTACCGGCTGGAGGCGGGGCAGGCCGTGCTGCGCGTCCAGGCCGCGCAGGGGCTGGATCCGGCCGATATGGTGGTCGGCATCACCCTGGGCTGGGGCGCCACTGGGCAGGCCGTGGTGCAGCGCCGGCCTGTGGCGGTGGCCGATATGGCTGGCCTGGTGCCGGAGGCCGGGCCGGCGCGGCTGGAGGCCCCCCTGACCGCGTCGTTACGGCACCTGGTGACCCGCTACCGGGCGCGCCTGGCCGTCCCCTTGATTGTCAAAGAAGAAGTCTACGGGGCGATCACGCTCTCGTATCGCGACCCCCGCCCGTTCTCCGAGGAAGAGATCGCGCTGGCGGGCGCGTTCGGGGACCAGGCGGCGCTGGCGATCGAAAACGCCCGGCTACGCGTCCAGGCCGGGAAAAGCGCGGTGGCGGCGGAACGCAGCCGCCTGGCCCGCGATCTCCACGATTCGGTGACCCAGACGCT
>CBJNAR010001101.1:0-1581 GCA_966434075.1 uncultured bacterium | reverse complement strand
GCCTGTGCGGCTTCTTCGCGGCCCAGGCGGCCTTGCGCGAGGTGTTATAGTAGTAACGCGTGATGCATAACCCCGGCCTAGGCCGGACTAACAGAAAAGGTATCGAAGTAGTACAACGGAAGTGTCACCACCTTTACAGGAGGCTTCCGATGGACATGGACTTCGATACCTTGCTGATTGGAGTATACCTGATCGTGGACACCTGGCTCCAGCGCGACGGCGCCGCCCGCGTGCGGCCGCACGGCGGCGCCCCGCCCCGCTTCAGCGATGCCGAAATGCTCACCCTGCTGCTGGTCCACCAGTTGGCCTTTGCCGACTGGCATGAGCGTCGCTGGTTGCGCTGGCTGCACCGCCAGGGCTACCACGCCTGGTTTCCGCACTTGCCCACCCAAAGTGCCTACAACCGCCGCGCCCGCAACCTGGCGGGTATCCTCAACGCGCTGCGTATCGCCCTGGCCCAACCCCTGCTGGCCGACCAACCGCCCGAAGCCGTCTGTGACAGCACGCCGATCCACGTGCGCCACTGGCGCCGCTATGGCCCCCGCCACCTGACCTTGCCCGAGGCCGCGCTGGGCTACTGTGCCGCCAAGCGCGAGTACTTCTACGGCTACCGGCTGCTGACGCTGGTCACGCTGCAGGGGGTGCTGATTGACTGGGCGCTGCTGCCGGGCAACGGGGACGAACGCGACGGCCTGGAAGCGCTGCTGGCCGAGGACGAACAGTGGCGGATCTGGGCCGACAAAGGGCTGCTGGACGCCCCCCGGCAAGCCCGGCTGGCCGCCGAGCACACGATTGAAGTGGTGACGCCGACGCGGCGCAACCAGGCGCGGCAGGTGCCGGAAGCGGTGCGGGCAGAGTTGCGGCGCAAGCGGCCGATCGTGGAGACCAGCTATGCCCAGGCCAAGGAGTACCTGCGGTTGGAGGAGCCGCGGGTACGCACCTGGAGCGGGTTGCTGAGCCGGCTGTGTGCGAAGCTGACCGCGCTGATCGTGATCGCCGGAGCAAATATACGGCACGGACGGTCTCCTCTCAGCTATGTCCAGTTCGCTTGGTAGGTTATGCATCACGCGTTACTGGTCAACTTCAGTGCCCGTGCGCGGGGGGTAGGTAGCCGTTGGACGATAAATAGGATCGCGCAGGACCGTGATCCTCTTGCCCGTGACGTGCAGTACCAGCGGATAGCCGTTCGTGGAGTTCAGTCACAACTCGGAAATAGTGATTTCATATTCTGAGACGTTCTGCCCCCGCCAGCGGGCCAGGGCTTCCTCGTAGTCGCTTTCCGTGATATTGATAGCCGGTTCGGTAACGCCGGGCGTAGGGGTCACGCGCGAGGCGAACGGCCCATAGGTACATCCGCTGACACCGACGAGCGCAAGCAGACAACAGGCAAGGGCCAGACTGCGCACGTTCCGCGCTCTCACGGGGCTCATACTACGGACTTACCTTTCCGGCGCCGGGTAGATCAGCAGTTGGGTGCAGCGGAAGAGGGCGATCACGCGGCCCGTGGCCGCGTCGCGCACCTGGGCATCCCAGACCTGCGTGGTGCGGCCCCCGTGGACCAGGGTGGCGTCGCAGCGCAGG
>CBJNAR010001100.1:0-1581 GCA_966434075.1 uncultured bacterium | reverse complement strand
GCGCCGGTTTGTATTGCTCGCCCGAATTAGCAGCTCGCCGGCACCGCCGGTTCGCTCGACTGGGGCACCTGGATCTCCCGCAGCACCAGCGGGGCGATCTCCTCCCACTCGATGCTCGTCTGCCGCCCGTTGTCGAATTCGGCGCTCATCCAGGCATAGACCTGTTGCAAGCCCGGATCGTCCTTGGGCAGATCCCAGCCCAGGTGCTGGCGGATGAGAAAGATCAGGCCCGCCAGCCCGCTGTCCTTGGTCAGCGAGACTTCGAGCGGACGGCCCAGCAGCGCGGGCACGTTGAACGGGGCATACATCCACCAGAACTTGTTCAGGCCGTCGGCGTGGACCCCGGCCCGCGTGCGATGGGCGTCGCGCCCGTAGAGCGGGTATTTCGGCGGCGGGGGATCGCCCAGCGCGGCATAGTAGTCGCTCAATTCGTTGAGCGCCGTAAAGTCGGGTTGGCGCTCGGCGAAGTAGCCCATGCCGCTGAGGTGCAGCAGGACGGCTTCGAGCGGCGCGTTGCCGGTGCGCTCGCCCTTGCCCAGGCTGGTGCCGTTGACGACCGCGCAGCCCGCCCGCACGGCCGCCAGGCAGTTGGCGACGATCATCCAGGTATCGTTGTGGGGATGGAACTCCAGGTCTTCGGGCTGCAAGCCCATAGCGCGCAGGGTCCCGAAGATGCGCGGCACGCTGCGGGGCAGGGCCACGTCGTCATAGGGCAGGCCCACGCCCATCGTGTCGCAGACGCGGAACTTGGGGCGCAGGTCGGGGCCATAGGGCGCGGTGATCTCCTGCACCGCCTCGATAAACGGCTGCATGAAGTCCATCGGGGCGCGGGTGGAGTCCTCCAGATGCAGGCGGGGCCGGATGCCGGCGTCCACGGCGATCTGCACGGCTTCCAGGTAGGTGCGCGCGGCCTGGTTGCGCCCGCCGGGGTGGAACTTGTGGAAGGTGTGGTAATCGGAGGCGGAGGCCAGCATCCCCGTCTCGCGTACGCCGAGCTGGCGGATCAAGGCGACATCTTTGGCCGTGGCACGGATCCACGTCGTCGGCTCGATGGGCGCGCCGCCCCGGTAGCGTTCCAGCGCGCCCTCCAGCGCCTGCCGATCCGAGGCCCGGTAGACGAAGAACTCGGCCTGGCGGACGGCGCCGGAGTCGCCGGTGAAGCGGCAGAGGATGTCGTAGATGCGCAGGCTTTGCTCGGTGGTCAGCGGCAGGCCGCCTTGCTGCCCGTCGCGGTGGGTGGTTTCGGTGGTCCAGGCGGCGGGCGGCAGGCCGGCCGGCGGCGCGTCCGCCCAGACATAGCGCGGGAATGCGTCGCGCGGGAAGCTGTCCAGGTAATATTCCGGTGCGGGTGGTTCCTTTATGTTCATGGTCATGCCCTCCATAGATGATGACTCATTATAGGTCCGGCTTAAATATATTGTCAATCTTGACAAGCAAATCAATATATGCTATGGTGATACCAGGATGAACTTGTCACTCTGAGCGCAGCGAAGAGTCTCGGCTTGACTCTGAACGAGACGAGATTATTCGCTGCGCTCAGAATGACAAGGGCAACAAGAGGGGCTACTACGATTGTCACTC
>CBJNAR010001099.1:0-1582 GCA_966434075.1 uncultured bacterium | reverse complement strand
CGAGGTGGCGGTGCGGGTCGCCGTCATGGGGTTCGGCGGGGTGGCGGTGGCCAGGGCGGTGCGGGTCGCCGTCGGGGTGCGGGTCGCCGTGGGGGTGCGCGTGGCGGTGGCCGGCGGCGCCGGTGTATTCGTGCGCGTGGCCGTCGCGCCTACCGGTGTACTGGTGGGCGTGGGTGTGACCGTTTGCCCCGCCGCGGTGATCGTATAGGTGTCGATTATTGCGTTGGCCCGCGTGACGAACTGGAACGTGAGATGATCAGCGGCGGCCTCGACCAGCATGGCGCCGTAATCCCCGCTGAAGCGCACCTGGCTGCCGGGGATCGGCTGGCCGAAGGTGTAGAGGCTGCCGCCGCCCAGCCCATTGACAAAGTAAGGGAAGCCGTCCACAAGGATGCGCTCATAATCGTGGTCGTGCCCGGCGAGCACCGCCGAGGCGCCCCACTGCTGAAACGGCCACTGCATGCGCAGGGTCGACCCGTGCTCCGCCCCCGACGAGTAGGGCGCGTGGTGGAAATAGACCAGCTTCCATGGCTCGGTGGCCTGCCCCAGGCGTGCCTGGAGCCACTGACCCTGCACCGAGGTGGCGCTGTTGCCGTCGGGTTCATGCGAATCGCTGTCCAGGGCATAAAAGTGGACGGGTCCCTCGACAAAGTCGTAATAGCGTTCGTTACCGGGCAGCGTGAAGTAGTCGAGGTAGGGCGCCGCGTTGGTTGTCATCCAGTCGTGGTTGCCCAGGCTCGGCCAGAAGGCATTGCTGGTATCGCCCGTCCCATAGCTGCCCTGGTATGGGGAGATGTACTGGTGATAGAACTGGCCGATATTCTTGTCGATGGTGGACGCGGCGCCCGAGGAGTAGTTGTTGTCGCCCAACGTGATCACGAAGGCCGGGTCCCAACTGTTCACCAGGTTCGCTACACCCCGCTCGTTGGTACTGCCGGAGCCGTAATCCCCGATCACGGCGAAGTGGATCGTGCCGGTGGTCTGGGCCGGCCGCGCCGCCACCCACCCACCTGCCATCAGGATCAAGAGCAGACCGACACCAACGCCGGCCAGCATGAATCTACGGATGCCGGTTTTTGTCATTTGTCCCACCTGCACGCCTTTGTTGCTTACCAGGGGTTCGGAGGCTTGCGGTGGGCGCCGGAATCGCGGGTAACGATCCACGTGACAGCGGCATAGGGAGGCTGGGAGTCCGGCAAAAGCCGGCGCGCCCGGCACTCGAGTTGGCGACGACCGCGAAGCAAAACGGGAGTTCTTTTATACGCAGCCAGCATGTTCGGGCCGGGTGCTTCCTGTATCAGCACGCCCTGCCTTCCACTGTCCAAGCGTAGGTCCCTCCACAGCTCGCACCGGCCCGGCCAACCACGCGGGACGAAGCGGCAAACTGTAGCTTTGCTTATGGCATGATTTGTGCCAGGTCCTATCGTGTATCTATTTCGCGCTGGGGGTCGTTGTGGCTCCGGGGACCGGTTCGGGGGTGTGCGGACGGCTAGAGGGCCGCGCCGGCACACGCGGCCCCGAATATCGGTGCCAATGGCGGCAAATATCCGCCTTGAGACCGATCACTACTCAGCCGAAATTC
>CBJNAR010001098.1:0-1583 GCA_966434075.1 uncultured bacterium | reverse complement strand
CGTGGAATACCGCGTGCGCCAGAACCGGGAGAATGCCGCGGCCAAAGCGCGCAAGGCCAAAGCCTGAGCGCGCCCCCTACGGCTGGGTGACGGCGAAATAAAGCATCTTGCTCAGTTGCCCGCGCGTGGCGCTGTTGCCGGGCCGGTACTCGAAGCACCCCTGGCCGCAATCATACCCGGAAACGACCCCCCTGGCGGCCACCGTCTCGATGTACTGATAGAACGGGCTGCCCGCGGGCACATCGCTGAAATGCCCCACCGGTGGGTCGAGCAACGGCCAGCCCTTCGCCAGCGTGATCATCTTGGCGATTTGCCCCCGCGTGATATAGTTGCCGGGGCGATATTCCAGGCAGCCGGGCCCGCAGGCGTAGCCGGAGATGATCCCGTAGGTGGCGGCGGTTTCGACGTAGCGGTAGAAGGGGCTGTCCGGCGGCACGTCGCGGAAGGTCGGCGTGGCCGGGTCCGTGAGCGGCCATCCCATCGCCAGGACCACCATCTTGGCGAACTGGCCGCGCGTGGTGTTGGCGGCGGGCCGGAAGCTGAATGTACCGTTCCCGTTGTCATAGCCGGAGACGGCGCCCCGGCAGGCCAGGTATTCCACCGGCGTGTAGTAGTAATCGCTGGGGAACACGTCGATGAAGCTTTGCGCGTCTGGCGCGATTACGCATTCCGGCTCCGGCCCGATGCCGTCGTCCTCGTAGTTGATTTCAAAGACCGTGCGCTGCGGATTCACCCAGGCGGATAGGGTAATCATCCCCGACAGCGCAGGCTGCCAGGGCGCGCTCGTGATCAGCACTTCCCCCTGCCAGGGCTGGAGAGCTTGGGTCAGCGTCACACTTGCGGTAAAGGCCGGCGTGGCATTGGGGTCCGGTGGCGCGTTCACATAGAAGTTGACATCCAGCCGGCTGCCGGCGGGGATAGGAAAGAAGATGCCGCGATTAGCAACCGTCACTTCAACCTGGATCGGATAGCTCAGGGAAGGTCGCCCGCCGCCATATGGACGGGCATGGATTGACGTGAGTACCAGGTTAGCGCCGTCTGCTGCGATTATCGGTGTTGGGTCCGGGGTGGGGGTCAGCGTGGGCGATGCCGTAGGGGTCAGGGCAGGCGCGGCGCCGGTGGGGGTGGGCGCGCCCAGGAAGCCCGCGATCAGCAGGCAAACGACGAGTAGAGTCCCGGTCAGTAACGCTTTCATCGACGGCTCCTTCATGACTCGTTATCCGGCGGCGCCCAGAGGCCGGTGGCGTCGGCCCAGCCGTAGCCGGCCAGGGGCAGCGTAGCCTCGCCGATTGCGACGGGCCGCTCATAGACCCGCTGGCCGCCCAGGCGCTCGTAGAACCGGCACGCCGGGTTGCCGGCCAGCACCCAGACCAGCAGCCCCTTCAGCCCGCGCGCGGCCAGCCCCTCCGCCACCGCGGCGAGCAGGCGGCGGCCCAGGGCGTGGCCCTGGTAAGCGGCCAGGATGTAGATGGCCGCCAGTTCGCCCTGGTAGCGCGCATCGGGCGGGTCCGTGCGCCCGCCCGATGCCACGCCCACCACCTCGCCCGTTTCCGTCTCGGCGACATACATCGTGGCCGGGTTCT
>CBJNAR010001097.1:0-1584 GCA_966434075.1 uncultured bacterium | reverse complement strand
CACAGCCTGGGTCCCCAATCGCACGGGGCCGCCCGCTACTTTTCGCCCGCCCCGGCGTTAGTCATAGTGAAGGGGTGAGGCGCCGGGCCGCCGGCCCCCCGCCGCGGCGATTGTGGGCCACCAGACTTGACACCACTGGATATCCATGCTACAAAATCAACTCTGGACAGTGAATCTCAGGTCTAGCCCACAATATATGGACGATGCGATCCTGGTAGCCGGGTTACAGCGCGGCGACACCCGCGCGGTCGAGTACGTCGTGCAGCAGTATGCACCGGCGTTGTACCGGTATGCCTATTATCAGTTGCAAGATGCCATGCTCGCCGAAGATGTCGTCTCGGAGGTCATGGCGCGCATGGTGGGACGCGTCGACAAGTTCGTGCTGGAGAGCACGCCCTTCCAAGCCTGGTTGTTCCGCATCGCCCGCAACCTGATCGCCGATCATTACCGGGCGCGCAAGCGCCGGCCCCAGGTCTCGCTGGAGACCTGGCTGGAGGTCGATCCCAGCCAGGAACCGGGCGGCCCCGACTTGCAGATTCTCGATCTGCCGGATCGCGAGGAACTAATGGCCGGGCTGGCGCTGCTGACGGAGGAACAACGCCAGGTCATTCTCCTGCACGTGGTCGAAGGATGGGAGTTGCCGCAGGTTGCCAAGCTTCTGGACCGCAGCGTGCCATCCGTGAAGAGCCTGTATTATCGTGGGGTGCAGTCGCTGCGGCGCGTGCTCACCCGCAGCGCAGATCCCCAGGGACAACTGCCCGCCTGAAGGAACGTGGAACGGCATGTTTGAGCGCAACTCCCGCGCAGAGGAAATATTCAGCACCGCCTGGGAACAGGTGCGCGCCGGGCGCAGCATCGAGTCGGTGGTCGCGCAGTACCCGGATCTGGCCGCCGAACTCGAACCGATGCTGCGGCTGGCCCTGGCCGTGCGCGATACGCCCGCGCCGGCGCTGCCGCCCGACGCCATGGCACGCATTCAGGCGCGCGCCCGGCAGGCGGCCCAGGCTCGCCCCCCGTCAGTGACGGTCGCCCCGCGGGAGTCGGCGGAGCGCATGGCCGGCGGCGCGCTCCCGCCCCGGCGCACGCCCTGGTTCGCGCCGTTCCGGCCCTCGTTGCGCGGCGGCCTGGCGATGTTGCTTGTCCTGCTGATGGTGGGCGTGGGCCTGGTCGCGGCCTCGGTCGTCATGCCGCCCCCGGCGCCCGTGCCCACCGTGCCGCCTACGGCCAGCCTGGCCAGCTATACCGGCGTGATCAAGGTTATCTCGGACACGCAGTGGCTGATGGACGATGAGGAGATCATCATCGAGCCGGGGGTCACGCAGATCCACGGGCAACCGAAGGTCGGCGCGGTGGCCGAATGCATCGGCCAGCCGCTGCCGCCGCCCGGCAACGGTATCCGCGCGCTGACGATCTGGGTCCACGAAGATCCCACCCCGGCCAACCCCACGCCACCCCCGGTGCCGGCCACCGAGAGTCCGGCGGTTTCGCCGCCCCCGCCGACGGTCACACCCGCGGACACCACGGTCCCGGAGACGAGCGTGCCGCTGCCGGGGCCGCCCGCGACCGTGACCCCGCGCCCCAGCC
>CBJNAR010001096.1:0-1589 GCA_966434075.1 uncultured bacterium | reverse complement strand
GTAACTATACAGGATCGTCCCGCGTTTGTCCAGCGCCCGCTGCAGGCCGGCCGCCGAACCCGCCGGCCCTCTAGCGCCGGGTCGCCGGGGCCTCCACCGGGTCAAACGGGCGGAAGGCGACACGCAACTCGCCTCCGTCCAGTTTCGCGCTGCTGGCGCGCAAAGTCGCCAGGGCACGCGGCAAAATCATATTCCGCTTATAACTGCCCACCTGGACGATCAACTCATCGCCCACCTGGGTCATCTCGACGGCGCCCTTCTCGGCGAAGGGCATCGGCAGGCGCAGCAGATAGCCGTCGCCCTGCGCCTCGATCTCCTCGGTCTTGCCCGTGAAGAAGACCTGGCTGGGGTCCTTGTCGCCATAGATGGCGTCGGCCATGCGATTCAGCATCTCCAGGCCGACCACTTCCTGGTCGAACAGCGGCACGTCGAGCACCGGCAGCGGCGAGAAGCCCTCGACCACCAACTGGTGATAGCGCTCCTGCGACTGCTTCCACCCGGCGAAATAGCTGTCGTGGACCGCCGCCGGCAACACGCGGTTGCATACCACCATGTCGGTCGCGTAGCCGAACAGGTTCAAGTAGGTGAAGACGCGCTGCGCCTCCTTGACCACCATCTTCTCCGGATTGAGGACAATGCGGACCGAGGTCAGTTCCGGGTCGGCCAGCAACTCGTGGATGCGGTCGATCTGGCGCAGCAGGCGCTCCACCGAGTCGAAGATGTTGTCCTGCGGCATGGGCACGTCGGGCATGACCATGCGGCCCACCGGACGCAGCAGTTTCGCCATCTTGCGCTGGATCGGGAACAGCTTCTGCAACCACCAGCGCGCCGCGTCGGGGAACGACAGCAGGCGCAGCGTCTCGCCCGTGGGCGCGCAGTCGACCACGACCACGTCGAACCGCTTGCTGTCGTAGTGCTGGATGATGCGCACCAGCCCGGCCAGCTCCTCGGCCCCCGGCAGGACGGTCATCTCCTCGGCCACCACGCTCTCCAGGCCCTGCGAGGACAGCAGCGCGTTCATATAGGTTTGCAGCGTGACCCAGTGCTCATCCATTTCATGCAGCACTTCGACCTCGTGCGCCCAGAGGTTGGGCGCGATCTCGCGAGGCTCGGGGCCGAGGCGGGTGTCCAGCGAATCGCCGAGGCTATGGGCGGCGTCGGTGCTCAGCACCACGGTGCGGTGGCCCTGCTGCGCCAGGCGTAGCGCGGTGGCCGCGGAGACGGACGTTTTGCCGACTCCTCCTTTGCCGGTATAAAGCAGAATACGCACGAAATGTCCTTTCCAGGCAGGCGACGCAAAAACCAATCTGCGCCGATTCTACCATTGTCGGCGAAGTGTCGCAAGTTACGGGCGCGCGCCGCGGGTTAGCCGCCGCTCATACCCCCGCGCAGCCGCGCATCACGCCCGGACCTGACCTACTATAAATAAACTTTTGTGCAACGGGCGGCTGCGCGATTCAATGTGCGAATCGATCTACGACCGCGACCGTAATCCGATTGCGCTGTAGGGGCCGGTTTGAAACCGGCCCGCGCCGCTAATCGGGATCATCTCCACATAGGACCTGACCGGACACCCGTTTACCCGCTCC
>CBJNAR010001095.1:0-1589 GCA_966434075.1 uncultured bacterium | reverse complement strand
AGCGCCCAAGAGGCCGTTGAAATGCGATCTAGTTGGGCGCGCTGGCCCCAGTCCACCCGGCCGCCGCCGCCTACCTGTTCGACCGCGACTGCCTGGTGCTGCTGGGCACCTGCGTGGTGCCGCTGGGCGCGCCGGGCGGCGGGTTGCTGGCGCCGGCCCCGCCCAGGAACGGGCGCCGCGCCGCGCGCACCCCCGCCCCCACCGACGGCGCCGCCCCCGCCCCCGCGCCCGCCGGCAGCCGCGGACCCATCGCCGTCGAAGTCACCGTCGATTACGCCGAGGCGGGCAATATCACCATCGAAGTGCCCTACGGCAGCATCGAGGTCATTCCCCTGCGCCCCGAGCAACGCGCCTCGCTGCGCGTCAAGCCCGCCGCCGGCTTCCGCATCGGCACCGACGAGCCGGGCAAGCAGGTGCAGACCAAGCCGGGCGAGGAGATCAAGGGCGGGCTGATCGGCCTGATCATCGACGCGCGGGGCCGCCCGCTGACCCTGCCGGGCGACCCGCAGGCGCGCATCGCCAAGCTGCTGGAATGGGGCCAGGCCATCCGGGCCTACTCCGGGCGCGAGAGCTTCAGCCTGCTGCCCGAGCCGGTGGTCGCGCCCCCTGTGCCGGCCCTCGAAGCCGAGGCTGCGGTGGGACCGGGCGGCTTTGTCTCGCGGTTCGGCCCGGCCGCCGGGCGCATCAGCTTCGGCGAGCCGCTGGGCGGCGAGGTCGGGGCGGCGCTCGCGCCCCCGCCCGAACCCGAACAGCCGCAGGGCCTGGAACCCGCGCCCGCGCCCCCGGCGAACGAACCGCGCCCCGGCACCGGCCCGTTGACCCCGCCCGGCGCCCGTCCCGGCACCGGCCCGCTGGGCGAAGGCGCATCCCGGCGCACCGGGACGACCGGCAAACTGAACCTGCCCAGCCGCGGCGGCGGCAGCAGCGGGCGCACCGGCACGGCCCCGCTACAATGGCCGAAGGACAAGGAGGAGTAAGGTGAGCCTCTACTACCCGACTCGCCAGCCCACCATCGCCCCCAATATCATGGTGCGCAAGCAGCGCCGGCTGCCGGTGGCCGGCGACATCCTGGTGCGCATCGGATCGCGTGTCGAGCCGGACGACGTGGTGGCGCGCGCCAGTATCCCCGGCACGCCGCTCACCGTTGACGTGGCCGGGCCGCTGGGCGTCAAGCCGAAGGCCGCGCAGCGCCTGCTGGCCCGCCCCACCGGCAACACGTTCGAGGCCGGCGACGTGCTGGCCTCGCGCCGGCAGAGCCTCACCAAGCGCCTCACCGTCAAGAGCCCGGTGGCGGGCACGCTGACCGGCTATGACGCCACGACCGGCCTGGCGACCGTCACCCCGGCCAGCACCAATTTCGAGTTGCAGGCGTACATCGACGGCGTGGTCACGGAACACCTGCCCTATCGCGGGGTGGTGATCGACACGCCCGCCGCCGTGGTGCGCGGCATCGTCGGCGTGGGCGGCGAGCGCCACGGCGTGCTCCAGGTCGCCGTGGCCGACCCCGCCGAAGAGTTGATGCCCGACCAGATCAGTGCGCGCTATGCCTACGCCATCGTGCTGGGCGGTGGGACCACCACCGCCGAAAC
>CBJNAR010001094.1:0-1592 GCA_966434075.1 uncultured bacterium | reverse complement strand
GCGAGCAGTTGCGCCATGCCGGCCTCGATTATTGTTTTATCGGCCCCTCGTCCGATCTGCGCTATCTGACCGGGCTCAATCTCCACCTCAGCGAGCGCCTCTCGCTGCTCATCGTCCCCGCGAACGGGCCGAGCCACCTGGTGATCCCCGCCTTCGAGGCGCCCGGCCTGCCGCCCCTCCCCGAAAGCATCCGGGTCGCGGCGTGGGAGGAAAACGAGGACCCGGCCCGCCTGGTGGCCCGGCTGCTGCAACCCCAGGGCGAAAGCCAGGGCGTCACCGGCACCATCGCCGTGGGCGATCAGCTCTGGGCGGTCTTCCTGCTGCGATTGCAAGCCGCGCTGCCCCGCGCCACCTTCAGCACGGCGGCGCTGGTGCTGGAGCCGTTGCGGTTAGTGAAAGACGCCGCCGAAGTGGCGGCCATGGCCGAGGCCGGTGCCCAGGCCGACGCCGTCTTCGCCGAAATCCAGCAGATGCGCTTCAGCGGGCAGAGCGAGTACCAGATCGCGGAGGCCATCGCGGGCCGGTTGCGGGCGCGCGGCCTGCGCATCGAGTGGGGACCCATCGTGGGCAGCGGCCCCAACGGCGCCTCTCCGCATCACACGGCCAGCGACCGCATCATCCAGCCGGGCGAACTGGTGGTGCTCGACTTCGGCGGGGTGCTGAACGGCTACAACGCCGACATGACGCGCACCGTGGCCGTGGGCCACGAGCCGGACGCCGAGATGCGCCAGGTGTACGAACTGGTCCGCCAGGGGCAGGAGAAGGGGGTGCAGGCGGCCCAGCCCGGCCTCACCGGCGAACAACTCGACTCGGTGGTGCGCGACTTCTTCACCCAGGCGGGCTACGGCCAGTATTTCACGCACCGGCTGGGCCACGGCATCGGCCTCGACGCCCACGAGCCGCCCTACCTGGTGCAGGGCGGGCAAATGGTGCTGGCCCCCGGCATGGCCTTCACCGTGGAGCCCGGCCTCTATCTCAAGGGCCGCTTCGGGGTGCGCATCGAGGACACCGTGGTGCTGACCCCCACCGGCGCCCGGCGCATGAACAACGCCCCGCGCGAACTGATCATCGTGCAATAACGGGCCGGCGGGAAGACTCCCGCCGGCCTATTTCGTCGCGTTGCGGTGCTTGATCCCGGCGAGATTGACCTGCCGCCAGCACTCGTAATCGTTGCGGATGTTCGCCGTGAAGTACGCGCCCGCCGATTGGGCCGCCCGCAAGCCCTGCCAGACCTCGGTCGGCACGTCCAGGTAGCGATAGAGCCGGTGGTTGCGGAACTCGATTTCCAGCGTCTCGCTCGCCGGGTCGTAGCCCGCCGTCAGAATCGTGCTCGAATTGAACGGTTCGCGTTGCATACTGCTGCCTCCTGCGCGTCTGTGGCGTGCTCATCTATGCGCCCCTTCTAACGAAGTTCCCCGCCGATTGACACGCCGCGTGCCAAGTTGGTATAGTTAGCGTGGTCACGTGCGCCTTGCGCGCCCGTCCTCCGGCACGATGGGAAACTATGCCGGCAAATGCGCCGTTATCTAAGTGAGTTCGCGCGCATCCGATCAGGCGATCCGAGGTGTAAGCGCGAAGAGCATAGCAGCGTT
>CBJNAR010001093.1:0-1605 GCA_966434075.1 uncultured bacterium | reverse complement strand
AATTTTCGGCTTGCACTGGGTCCAATTTCGGGTTACACTCGTCGATTGCCCGCGTGTGCTGGAGGACGAGGCGGCTCACACCCTACGGGGGTACGGGCGTCCGTCATCCAACGGCGGGCGGCCGTACCTCCGACCTGCCGCGGTGCCGGGGCCATGGCGGAACCAGCCTCCGGTGATCCCGGCGTCGCCCGCGGTGCTGGCTTACGGGGCGTGGGCGGCGAATTGCACTTCGGGATACTCGCGCGCCGGCCCCTGCAACAGCGCCGCGGGCCGCCGCTGCAGATACTGGTCAAAGAACGCCAGCATGTACGCATTAATCACCGCCACCGTGCGCCCGCCATTTAAGGTCCCGCGCTCGCTCATCCACGGGGCACTGAGCGGGGTTAAGAGCGGATAATCGGAAAAATCGCGGTGCAGGACCCCGGCGAATGTCAGATGATAGGCCGGGGCGGTGACCGCTTGATAGAGGTGGTCCAGCCGCGCGAGATTATCCATCTTCCACATGGTCGTCGCGCTCTGCATGAACATAAAGGGCTGGCCCAGCGGGGCGGCCAGCAGCGGTTGCGGCAGGGGTTCGTACCACCCATCCATGGCCAAGCCGACCTTGCACCGCGGGTCCACTTGGCAGGTCCACACGACCCCGCCCCCGCCGAGGGACAGCCCCATCAGGCCGATGCGTTGCAGATCCAATTGGCCGGCAAAGCGCGCATCCCCTTGACCCGCGTTCAAGAGTTGCAATTGGTCGAGCACAAACCGCTGGTCGGCGGACACGACGGCGGCTAATTGTTCGCGCTGTGCCTGGTCGCCCGGTTGATTGCGTCCGGCGGGGGGTAACATCTGCGGGTCATTCACCACGAGGCGGCCATTCGCGAACACGGTGAAGGCGGCGGCGTAGGGATGATCAATGGCGACCGCGATATAGCCCGCACTCGCCAACGCTTCCATCTGAGTAATGGCCTCGTCGCGATACCCCGTATACCCATGCGCCACGACGACGACGGGATACGGCGCGCCCGCGGGGCGCAGGGGCGCGTCGCTATACGTATGGGTGTGGATCAACCGCAAATGATCGAGGGCGAAGGCGGGCAAGCCGAGCGTCTGCGCCAACGCGGGTAAGGCCACATCCGCATGGTCCAGCAGGGGCATGGGCGTGGCTGCAGCGTCCGGTTGCGCGGGATACCACAGCTGCACCATGAGTTCACGTTTGGCCTGCGGGTCGGACGCATAGCGTTCCGCGCGCGTCGGATCCGTCCAGTCGTACAACACCGAACCGACGGCATAGGGCCCCGGCGGGGTGGGGACGCGCGGGACCGGGAGCAGGAGGGGCAACGCGAGGGCGAGGAGCCAGCCGACGCCGGCGCAGCCGCCGGCGAGGACCGCCCCCGCGCCGCGCGCCGCCGGCCGGCCGGAAGGGTGCCCCAAACGCGGCAGCGTGCGCACGAACAACCCGGCGGTCAGCACGTACGCGGGCACCATTTGCCAGCGATAGTGTTCGAGGAGGAGATGCGCGAAAGTGAGGACGACGATCGCGGTGGGGACCAGGGCGACCCACCGCTGGTGCCAGGGCGCCGGCCGGTACACCAGCACCAGCGCGACGAGAATCAA
>CBJNAR010001092.1:0-1607 GCA_966434075.1 uncultured bacterium | reverse complement strand
CTGGGCATCGTCAGCGGCTACACCTGCGGCGGCCCCGGCGAGGGCTGTGACGGCTACGCCCGGCCCTACTTCCGCCCCGGCGCCGATGTGACGCGCGGGCAGTTGAGCAAGATCGTGGTCAACGCGGCGGGTTGGCCCGTCGTCAGCCCGGCGGCGGCCACGTTCAGCGACGTGCCGCCCGGCAGCCCGTTCTATAGCTATATCGAGACGGCGGCGTGCCGGGGCGTGGTCAGCGGGTACGCCGACGGGACGTTCCGCCCGGCGGCAGGGGCCACGCGGGGCCAGATCGCCAAGATCGTCTACGGCGCGCTGACCCTGCCGCCCGCTTGCACCGCAGCGCGCTGAGTGCGGTAATTGTCTATAACTGGGTATGCATGTGATAACTCATGAGGAGGGAACAAGGTGAAGCGTCACACAATACTGGGTGCCGTTCTAACCGGTAGCCTAACCTTGTTCCTAATCCTCATGGGGCTTTTCGGCGGTGGTACAGCGGCCAACACGCCCGGTGCTGGAGTCAACTCCGCTATACCGCTCCGCACCGATGGAACTCCCATCCCGCTGACTTCATCCAATTTGTTAGGAAGGTCCCTGACGGACATTGGCAAACTCTCTCAAAGAACAGCGCAGCTAGAGGAGAAAGTGCGTAGTGGTATCCCCCAAATCCTGTTGGTCCGTTCCGTCACCGCTGCCGACTTGCCGGCTCTGGGACTCGCCTGCATGCCCTCAGGCTACACCTATGAAGAACCGCCATATGTCTTAGTCATTCTCAAGGGTGACTTTCAGTGGTCCCTGATGACGGGTCCCATGTATGGGCATTATTTAGCTTATGTCTGGGATCTATGGGCGGGGATGCCTGCCCATGTAGAGTGGTCGGCAGATGGTAGTAGCTTCCGCATCGCGCTCAACGATCCGTCATTACCACAACGGTCGTCACCATCAACGGTCACCTGTCCTCCTTTTACCGGAGTGAAGCTGCACTATGGGGACACCCCGCCGACCCGCGACCCTGGAACGCCGGCACCCTTTGCCACGATCCCGCCGCCCCCAACACTGGGTCCGGTTCCGCCGACAATACCGCCGCCCGTTCCTACAGAAGCGGCACCTATTCGCTAGCAACCTTTCGGAGAGGCCGGCACAGCGAGTAGCTACTGTGAGCCGCTCACGACCATGAGCACCTGCGGCCAGGCTGAGAGCCGCTGAGCGGGGAAGGGAGACCCATGCGGCCGTTTGCGACGTTGAGCCATGCCGGGCAGGTGCCGCGCCTGCGCCGGCTGGCCGGGGCCGCCCTGGCGCAGTACAACCTGGGGCCGGCGCGCGTTACCGTGCTGGCGCACCGGGCCAACACCGTGTTCCGCGTCACCCCGCGCGAGCCGGGGCGTGAGCGCTACATCCTGCGCCTCTACGGTCCCGACCCGCCGCCCGCGCCGATGATCGAGTCCGAGCTGGCCTGGCTGGTCGCTTTGCGGCGCGACACCGGCGTGGTCGTGCCCGAGCCGGTGCCCACCCGCGCGGGCACCCTGCTGACCACGGCCACTGTGCTGGAGGTGCCCGAACCCCGGCTCTGTGTGCTGTTCAAGGAGGTGAAGGGCCGGTTGTTCGACGCCGGG
>CBJNAR010001091.1:0-1611 GCA_966434075.1 uncultured bacterium | reverse complement strand
TGCAACGGGGCGACGGCCACGTTGACCTGGCCGTAGTCGGGATTGCTGTAGTCGATACTGCCCAGCATCGCCATGATCTCG
Organism: uncultured bacterium; assembly: GCA_966434075.1. Lineage (GTDB taxonomy): Bacteria > Chloroflexota > Chloroflexia > QHBQ01 > JAICKM01 > JAICKM01. The sequence continues at coordinate 1,530 of CBJNAR010001091.1, read as the reverse complement.
CCGGTGCGCGGGTTGATCGCCACCACGGCGGCGTTGCTGGCCTGGTCGTCGCGCAGCGCATCGATCTGCGCGGCGGCGGTGCGGCGGGCGAGTTCCTGGAAGCCCAGGTCGATGGTCGTGAACACGCGCAGGCCGCCCCGGTTGACCATATCGGGCCCGTACATGTTGTCGAGCAGGGCGCGCACATAGTTGACGAAGTGGGGCGCCTGCGAGGGGCCGGCCTCGGCCACCGTGGGCACGGGATGCACGTCCTCGGCGGCGGCCTTGGTCGCCTCCGCCTGGGTGATGTAGCCCGACTTGACCATCTGATCGAGCACGTATTCCTGGCGGATCTTGGCCTCGCGGTAATTGGTGTGCGGATCGAAATAGGACGGCGCCTGCGGCAGCCCGGCCAGCATGGCCGCCTGGGCCAGGTCGAGGTCCTTGGCCGCCACGCCGTAGTAGACCTGCGAGGCCGCGGACACGCCGTAGGCCTGCGAGCCGTAGTAGATGTCGTTGAGATAGATTTCGAGGATCTTGTCCTTGCTATAGGCCGCGCTCACCCGGTTCGCCAGGATGGCCTCGCGCACCTTGCGGCGGAAGGTCGGCTCGTCCTTTTCGGGCAGCATGGCCCCGCGCACCAGTTGCATGGTGATGGTGCTGGCCCCGCTGCTGCCCTGGCCCGACAGGTTGATGTAGACGGCGCGCAGGATGCTTTGTAGGTCCACGCCCGCGTTCTCGCGGAAACTGGCGTCCTCGGCGGCGATGGTGGCGTTGATCAGGTCGGGCGGCAGTTGTTCGATGCCCAGGTAGGTGCGCTTGCCCAGGGTCGGGTCGCTGATCTCATAGAGCAGCCCGCCGTGGCGGTCGTAGATCTTGGTGCTCTGGAACTCGGTGGGGTGCAGGCTGGTGACGGAGGGCAGCCCGTCGGTGAAGTAGGACCAGGCCGCCCAGGCCACGCCCCCGGCCCCGATCAGCCCGGCCAGCAAGAACAGCAAGGTGCTGCCGAGCAGGCCCGCCAGGATGGTGCGGATATAGCCTCCCTTGTGCGTGGACGGGGCCAGGGCGCGGCGGTAGCGGGGCCGGTGGTGGCGCAGCACGAACAGCGGCTTGGCGCCCCGGCGCCCCCGGCCCGGCGCGGCATAACCGGGGCGGGCGGGCAAGCGCCGCGTCCCCGGCGGCAGGGGCCGGGCCGGGCCCACCGGATAGCGCCCATTGCCCGTCCCTGGCCGGGCGGGGGCCACGCGGGCCCGCCCCGGCGCACCGGGCGCGGGAGCTGCCCCGCTAGGGGCAGGCGCGGGGCCGGCATGGCCGTTCGTGGGGGGCGCCACGCGGGCGCGGGGATCGCGCTCCGGCGCGGGCGCGGGGACCGGAAGTTCTTCGACGCTCATGAGATCCGCACAATCTATAGACTAGCCGCCACCGCTAGTATAGCACACTTATTCGGATTTTCGCCAGCCGGCGGGGCTTCCCCGGTGCGCGTCATGATTTTGCACGCGAAGGGCGGCATCCCGGTCGCCAACCAACCTAACCCCCCTGCCCCCCTTCCCG
>CBJNAR010001090.1:0-1612 GCA_966434075.1 uncultured bacterium | reverse complement strand
ATGGTCGCCCTGATCGTGCTGGGCGGGGCGCGCAGCACCGCCGCCCACCCCGCGACCAAGCCGCTGCCGCCCAAGCAACCGGCCAATCCGCTGACGGACCAGATCATCCCCGGCTTCCCGCTGAGCATGACCGTCGAAGACAACGGGCGCATGCAGATCCGCTATCGGGATTACGGCGACCAGTTCTTCGGTAGCGACGCCGAAGGCGCCTACCTCTGGGCCAATGTCGCCGGCACCACCACCGTCTTCGGCCCCGGCCGTGTGCCCGCCGGGCGCGATACCAATGAGTACACCCCGGTGAGCAACCAACTGTCCGGCACCGGCACGGCCGTCGACCCCTGGGTCGTCACCACGGTCAATAACGTGCCCGGCACCAATCTGCGGCTGACGCAGAGCGCGGCGTATGTGAACGGCGCGGAGTACGTATCGCTCTTCTTCAACGTCGCGCAGGTGGGCGGTTCCACGCCGGTGACCGTCACGCTGTTCCACGCAGCCGACCTCTACACTGCCGGCAACGACAGCGGCTACGGCTATTACGATCCGGGTTCGGGCGGCATCGGCGATTACTTCACGCCGACCACCGGCAGCCTGGCCGGCAGCACCGTGTTCCAGCAGTTCGTTCCGAACGCCAACACCCCGGCCAGCGCCTACATGGAGTCCTACTACAGCGAGATCTGGCGGCGCATCGGGGATCTGAGCGGGCCGGGCGCCGGGGGCCCAGCGGGTTTTGACAACACCTACATCTCCGACCCGAACAATCAGCACGACTCGGGCGCGGGCCTGCAGTGGAACCTGACTATCCCGGCCAACGGCAGCGTGACCGTGGGCGACCGCGACCTGTTCAGCCCGCTGGCGAGCATCTGCGGGTCGTTCAGCGACGTGCCCTACGGCAGCTACTACTATACCTATGTTTCCTACCTGGCCTGCAACGGCATCGTGAGCGGCTACAGCGACACGACGTTCCGGCCCGACAACAACACCTCGCGCGGCCAGATCGCCAAGATCGCGGCCAACTCCGCCGGCTTCACCGAGACCGTGACCACGCAGACCTTCCAGGATGTGGGGCCGAGCAACCCGTTCTACCCCTTCATCGAGCGCATGGCCTCGCGCGGCCTGATCAGCGGGTACACCTGCGGCGGCCCCAACGAGCCGTGCGTGGCGCCGGGCAACCGGCCCTACTTCCGCTGGGGGGCGCCGGTGACGCGCGGCCAGCTCGCCAAGATCCTGGCGAACGCCAAGGGCCTGAACAACGCCATCCCGCCCACGCAGCAGACGTTCAACGACGTGCCGGCGGCCAACCCGTTCTGGCTCTACATCGAGCGGCTCTACAGCCAGAACGGCGTGATCAGCGGCTATAGCTGCGGCGGCCCCGGCGAGCCGTGCCCCGGCCTCTACTTCCGCTGGGGCAACAACGCCACCCGCGGCCAGATCGCCAAGATCGACAAGATCCTCTTCTTCGGGCCGTAAGCCGCGGCCCTGACCGCGACACCAGGGGCCGGGCAGCGCAGGCTGCCCCCCCCCCTTCTGTCACCCCACCGCGGTAGCGCCTCACCCCCGCCCCGTCATTCTGAGCGGAGCGAAGAATCTCCGTCTTGTTCCCGCCCGCGCCGAG
>CBJNAR010001089.1:0-1613 GCA_966434075.1 uncultured bacterium | reverse complement strand
CCTTCACCGACCACTGCCCGTCGAGCACCGGCGCGGTCATGCGCCCCTCCGGCACAGCGGCCAGCAGGGCATCCCACTCGGCGCGCGCGGTGCGCAGCAGGTCGAGAAATTGTGCTCTGGTCATCGCTGCCTCCCTGAGATACCCTGCGCCGTGCATTTCGCTAATAACCGGCATGTCGCGCGGACGGGCGCGGCGTCAGGGCGGCGGCACCGGGGTTATACAAGGAGGCGTGGCGATGACCGGATAGGGCGAGGCGCCCGGCGGTGCCACCCAGCGTCCCGTCGCCAGGTCGAACTCGAACGAATCGGCAATCGCCGGGTCGCGCGGCACCACCGTGACCAGCGTGCCCGTCACATTAGCTATCCGCACCTCTTGCACATTGCGGGGGGTGGGATACATCGTGCCTTCATTGGGATCCCAGCAGGGGCCGGGACAGACCAGAATGAAGCTGTGCCAGCGGTAGGTCTCGTCGTCGCGAACCTGTCCGCCGCCGACCAGCACCCACTGGTTATTGACCCGTGCTTCCCAGCAACTCGGAAACCAGGGTGCGCCGGAGGTGATCGGGGGGACACAGTCCGTATCGGACACCAACCCCACACCGGGCGTTGCCGTGGGAATATCGGTGGCGGTTGGCCCTGGGCTGTTCGTCGGGGTAAGGGCGAAGCGAGTCAGCAGAACCTCCCCCTGCTGAGCGGCCTGGGTAGCGGCAGCCGCATACGTCGGGTTCAGTAGCGCTCCTGGGGGATAGCCATCCTTGAACTCCTCAAACACGGCGGTAGGGTCACGGGTAGGCGTACCGATCGCTACCTGACTGGTCGTAGTCGAGATAGGGGTAGCACTCGGCAAGGACACAGCGGTTTCCGTGGGGATTGCCGTGCTGATCGGGGTGGCTTCCGGCAAGGCCTCCATCCCGCAAGCCACCAGAGCAACGCCGATGAAGATCATCAGCAGGATCGTGATCCGCACTCTGATAAGCGGCGATTGATCCGCGGATATGGCGCGACAGACAGGCATCGGTACATCCCTGGTCGGTGGCGGAGCGGGCCGACTATAAACCGTGCCGGGTACAGGCAACGGTTTTATCATAGCACAGAGCAAATAAACTGTCTACACAGGGTACTTTTGATCGCAACCAGCACGCAAGACGCGGCCATGAGCAGCCCGCGCAGTGTGCCACGCATACAACGAGTCTCAACAACCTTCGCGGCCTTCGCGGCTTCGCGATGAACTTCTGAACGCTTGCGAACAGCAGACGCTATCGCGCCCCATCCACCCCACCCGATTCGTGCTAAAATGGGGCCGGACGCCCCGGCCCACCCCCACGGACAGGGCTGCGTAACCGGGCGGCCACCCACGACCATGTACTGGATAAGGAGTCGCGGCGGCTACCCCTGGACGGACCATGCCCTGCCGGCGCCGGGGGCGACCGGCCACAGGAAGGAGCGATAACGTGATGTTAGCTCGCACCCACGCGCTGCACCGGCCCAATCGCGCCCTCAATCTCCTGGCCCTGCTGGCGCTGCTCGCCGGCCTGCTCGCGCTGCCCTGGCCCGGACGCGCGCCCGGCGCCGTACCGCTCGTCACCCCGCCCCTCGCGCTGCCCGACTTCGGC
>CBJNAR010001088.1:0-1613 GCA_966434075.1 uncultured bacterium | reverse complement strand
GCCGGGCGCAATGTAGTTGACGCCGCGGGACGGCTGTGCTATGCTGGCGTCACTTTCAGACTGCTGGGGCGGCGCGGCCCGCCGCCCGGAGGATAACGGCCCCATGACCACCACCTACCGCATCGCACTCATTCCCGGCGACGGCGTGGGCCGGGAAGTGATCCCGGCCGGGTTGCGCGTGCTGAACCGCGCCGCCGAAGTCACCGGTGCCTTCACACTGACCACGCACGAGTTCCCCTGGAGTTGTGAGTTCTACCAGCGCACCGGCCTGATGATGGACCGCGACGCCTTGCAGCAACTGGCCGATTTCGACGCCATCTATCTCGGGGCGGTCGGCTATCCCGGCGTGCCCGACCATGTGTCGCTGTGGGGCTTGCTGCTGCCGATCCGCCAGGGCTTCGAGCAATACGTGAACCTGCGCCCGATCAAACTGCTGCCCGGCCTGCGCGGGCCGCTGCGCGACAAGGGCCCGGCGGACATCGACATGCTCTTCATCCGCGAGAACACCGAGGGCGAATATGCGGGCCACGGCGGGCGGCTGCATCCCGGCGCGCCCGACGAAGTGGCGACCCAGACCGCCATCTTCACCCGCCACGGCACCGAGCGCATCGTCCGCTACGCCTTCGAGCGCGCCCGCGAGCGCGGCAAGCGGCTGGCGAGCGCCACCAAGAGCAACTCGTTCAACTACAGCATGGTCTTCTGGGACGAGGTGGTCAACGCCGTGGCCCGTGACTACCCCGACGTAGAGGTCCGCTCGTACCTGGTGGATGCGCTGAGCGCGCGCATGATTCTCAACCCCGAGTCGCTGGATGTCGTCGTCGCCTCCAACCTGTTCGGCGACATCCTGACCGACCTGGGCGGCGCGCTGCAGGGCAGTCTGGGCCTGCCCGCCAGCGGCAACATCAACCCGGAGAAGCGCTACCCCTCGATGTTCGAGCCGGTGCATGGCTCGGCGCCCGACATCGCCGGACAGAACCGCGCCAACCCGATGGCGACGGTCTGGGCGGGCGTGTTGATGCTCGATCAACTGGGCCAGCCAGAGGCCGCCCGGCTGGTCATGGCCGCGCTCGAACAGGTCGTGCGCGCGGGCACCACCCTGACCAAAGACCTCGGCGGCAGCGCCGGCACGCGCGAAGTGACCGACGCCCTCGTCGCGGCGGTTGGCGCCGCGGGCTAGCGTTTAGCCTGCCTGTGCGGCCTCGCTATAGTTGACAGGCGGCCTGATCGGTGCTACACTCGCCTCTTATACGCGCCAGGTATGGCTAGCAGCGCGGGGCGTTGGGTCCCGTCCCGTTGCGATCTCTAAGAAAGGTGGTGGATGTCCGCAGTAACCTTGGTCCCGGCGATGACCAGCTCGGCACACAGTTACTCACCGCAATGAGGAGGAAAGAAAACCGATGAACCGTCGAAAATGGCTACTGTCGCTCTTCATGATTTGCGCGTTCTTGTTGTCCGCCTGCGGGGGCGAAACCCCAACGGCAACGTCGGTCCCCGCCGCGGCCCCGACCGATACCACGGCCCCTGCTGCCGCCGCCACCAATACCACGGCTCCCGCCGCCGCCGCCACCGACACCACCGCACCCGCCGCCGCCGCCACCGATACGCCCGCCGCA
>CBJNAR010001087.1:0-1618 GCA_966434075.1 uncultured bacterium | reverse complement strand
GCCGCCCGGCCCGCTTCGTCCAGCCGCGTGGCGATGACCCGGTGGTGGTCGGTGTCGGCGATGAACAGGCGCGCCGGGCCGCCCGCACCTTCGGCCACGGCCAGCACCTTGCCCGGATAGCGCAAGGGCCGCGCCGGCTCGTCCAGGTGCTCGGGGTGCGCCGGCAGCGGGCGCCGGTCGATTAGCCCCTTGCGGTCGAATTCGCGGATCGCTTCGCCGATCACCAGGTCGAAGCTCTCGAAGGTGATCTCGCCCGGCTGGCTGCCCATGTAGTAGCCCCGCGGATCGACCAGCACAATCGTCGGCCAGGCGTTCACGGCGTAGGCCCGCCAGATGCGGAAGAAGCGGTCGTTCACCACCGGGTGGTCGATGCCCAGGCGCAGCACCGCATCGCGCACGTTCGCCGTGATGCGCTCCGCCGGGTACTTGCCCGAGTGGACCCCGATCACCGCCAGTTCGTCCGGGTACTTTTCTTCGAGCCGCCGCAACTGCGGCAGGATATGGATGCAGTTGATTCAGCCATAGGTCCAGAAGTCGAGCAACAGCAGCTTGCCGCGCAACTCGCCGAGCGTCAGCGGCTGGTGATCGACCGTGTTCAGCCAATCGAGTCCCGTCTGGAACTCGGGCGCGTGGACCACGCTGTTAAACATATCATCCATGGGGATCGCCTCCTAGTGCCGTGTGTGCCTTTCCAGCATTATAGCAAACGCCCTCCCGCCGTCAAATATCACGACGGCGCCGCCCCCGCTACTTTTCGCAGGGGTACGGCGTTATGGGGTGTGAGGTGACCGCGGGTGCCGTGGGCGGCCCTGGCCGCAAGAAGCACGCGGCGCCCGCCCCTCTGTAAAACTAAAACACCCCGCCGCCGCGTAAACATCTCATACCAACATCATCAAGCGGTCTCTCCCAACCGCACCCATCGGCCTATACACCCTAGAGGAGAACCCATCATGCACCTGATTCCGCGCGTGTCCGCCCGGCGCAGCCTGCCGGCGGCGCTGCTCGGCCTGGCCCTGCTACTCAGCGCCTGCGGCGGCGATGTCGCGCCCACGGCCACCTCGGTAGCGCCCACTAACACCGTAGCCGTCGCGCCGACCGATACGGTGGCGCCGACCAGCGCGCCTACCACCGCCCCGACCAGCGCGCCGGCCGACACCGCCGTGCCGCCCACGGATACGGCGGTTCCGCCCACGGATACCGCCGTGCCGCCCACGCCGGTCCCGTCCACCAACACCGCCGTGCCGCCTACCGCCGTGCCGACGAAGGCGCCCGCCGCGCCCACCAAGGTGCCGACCAAGCGCCCCACGCCGGTGCCCGCCCCGACGAAAGCGCCAACCACGGCGCCGGCCCCGGCGGTGGTCTATGTCAAAATCGTGGACTTCGCCTTTGATCCGCCCTCGATCACGGTCCCGGCGGGTACGAAAGTGATCTGGACAAACATCGGCCCGACTGACCATACCGTCGCCGATGTCGATATCACCTGGTCGTCGGAGATCCTGCACAAGAACGACGTGTACAGCCATGTGTTCACGAAATCGGGCACCGTCACGGTGATCTGCACGCTGCATCCGGATATGGTGAGCACCGTGATCGTCAAATAGTCCAGTGGCTGCGGCAG
>CBJNAR010001086.1:0-1619 GCA_966434075.1 uncultured bacterium | reverse complement strand
GCGCGGCGATGAGCAGGCGGATCGGGCGCGAGAGTTCGCGGGCGATAATCACCTTTTGCTGGTTGCCGCCGGACAGGTTGCCGGCGGGCACGTCGGCGCCGGGCGTGCGGATGTCGAACGCCTGGATCAGCTTCTGGGCAAAGGCGCGAATCGGCCCGTCCTGCATGAGGATGCCGCGGGCGAAGGGGGGCTGGTAATAGGTGGACAGCACCAGGTTCGCGCTGATCGGGTAGCTGAGCACCAGGCCGAACTTCTGGCGGTCCTCCGGGATATGACCCAGGCCGGCCTCGATCAATCGGTGCGGCGTGCGGTTGGTGACATCCTGGCTTTCGAGCGTGACCCGCCCGCCCGCCGACGCGCGCAACCCGGTGAGCGCCTCCACCAGTTCGGTTTGCCCGTTGCCCTCCACCCCGGCGATGCCGAAGATCTCGCCGGGCGAGATGGCGAAGGAGACGCCGTCGACCGCTAGCTGGCCCCGGTTGTCCTTGACCTGCAAGCCCTCGACGCTGAGCACCGGCGGCCCGGCGGGCACCGGGGCGGCGCTGACGGCGTGCTCCGGCTGCGCCTCGCCCAGGCCGATGGCGGCGGCGCCCGCGGCCTGCTTGGCCCGATCGCCCGTCAGCGAGATGGTGCGGCCCACCATCATCGTCGCCAGGTCTTGCTCGCTGACTTCGTTGGCCTGGGCATGGCCCACCACGCGGCCCAGCCGCAGCACGGTGATGCGGTCGGCAACCGCCAGCACCTCGCGCAGCTTGTGGGTGATAAACACGATGGAATGGCCCTGGGCGCGCAAGCCGTCCATGATCACGAACAGGTCGTCGGCCTCTTGCGGCGTCAGCACCGCGGTCGGCTCGTCGAGGATCAGCACGCGGGCGTTGCGATAGAACGCCTTGAGGATCTCGACGCGCTGCTGGGCGCCCACCGACAGGTCCTGCACGATGGCCGCCGGGTTGACGTGCAGCCCGTACTGGTCCGACAGTTGCTGGATGCGCCTCGTCGCGGCCTGCCGGTCGAGAATGACGCCGTTGCGGGTGCTCTCCTGGCCCAGCATGATGTTCTCGGTCACGGTGAGCGGGGGCACCAGCATAAAGTGCTGGTGGACCATGCCGATGCCACGGTTGATGGCGTCGCGCGGGTTCTGGAAGTGGACCACCTCTCCATTGACCAGCACCTGCCCTTCATCGGGCTGGTAGAGGCCGTAGAGGATATTCATGAGCGTCGATTTGCCGGCGCCGTTCTCGCCCAGGAGCGCGTGGACCTCGCCGTGGCGCAGGCCGAAGTTCACGTGATCGTTGGCCAGCACGCCAGGGAAACGCTTGACAATGCCGCGCATCTCGACGACAGGCGCCGTAAGATTGCCTTGATCTTCCTGGGAGAGGACCTTTTCAATGGTCATGGGTTTTTATTCCCACTTTCTATGAGGGATGCGGAGGGTTGCTTGTGCGAGCCGAGCGCCTTGCGCCGCCCACACAAGCAACCCTCTGAACGTTATTTTAGAAGTTACTCGCCCAGCTTAGGCAGCTCGGCGGTCACGCCCTCGGCCCACCAATACATGCAGTACTTGCATTCCAGTCCGGGGGCGCCGGGCGGGAACTGGTCGAGGTCGGCCTGTTCGAACT
>CBJNAR010001085.1:0-1622 GCA_966434075.1 uncultured bacterium | reverse complement strand
TAAAATGCCAGCAACAGCGTTGTAGGGAAAAAGAGACCGAACATAATCCACAACGTCCAATCGCGCAAGGCGATAATATCGGTTGGCATATAGAAGAATGTGGCAACAAGCAGCAGCAAACTGAAGCCGGCGCCCAGACCGGCCAACCCGAGTACCACCCGCGCCACCCAGGCTCTGCCCATCGCCTCACTGCCTCGCTAGTCCGGCGCGATGCCGGTACACCATGGCCGCGGCACAGGCCCGTGCCATCGGTATTGCTGCCGTCATCGATCTCGCCAAACTAGGATAAGAGCTATCAATAGCCAGGCCAGCCCGACCACGATAAACCCTGGAGCGTTGCTGTTGAGCCAGTTCGCCCCGATCCAGGCGTCGGTCAGCACGATCAGCAGCGCCGCCAACAGCCAGCCTAAGCCCATCCCGAAGCAATAGCGACCGGCGCGGCGGGTACGGATAGCTTGCCATACGTCACGGACAGGTTTCATCGTCGTTCCGCCTTTACCTTCCCTCGGCGCAGTCCATGGTATTTGATGGAAAAGCTAGCGAGTGGGAATACGGGGTGCTACCAACCGGCCCCAACACAGCCATTCTAACACGCTCAGTCAGCGCTTTCAATACTAACAGAAGCCCCGATAGCTGGCGGCGGGGGGCGGGGATCGCGGGCGCACACCCAAAGCCGCCGGGCGCAGGCGGGCGCAGGTGGCCGGATACTTGACGTAACATAACGCCTGTACTATAATGGCCCTAATCCAACGGCCCCCTCTGCCGGCGATATCGTGACGGACGGCGGCGCAGAGAGGCTAGAGAGCCGCCAATGGCCCCAGACACAACAGGCAAGCGTGATCAAGGACCGGTGGGTCCCGCGGATCGCCCGCCCGCCGTGGCGGTCCCGGCGGAGGCCGCGCCCTGGCAGCCCGCGCTGGATCGGCTGGGGCTAGGCTCCAGCGCAGCCCTGGTCACCGACCTGGTGCGCCCCGTGTCCTGGTTGGGCGCCCAACTGCTGCTGATCCTCCAACCCACGCTCACCCTCCTCGGCGCCGGCCCGCGGGTGGACCACCTGACGGACTACCTGGAAACCCTCGACTCGCGCCCGACCGGCGCGCCCGGAGAGGAGGACGTATGCTGATCGCCACCGGGCTGGCGCTGCTGATCCTGCTGTTCTTCATCCTCGCCCTCGTGCTGATGACCCCGCGCATCCGGCGCGGCCAGCGCGTGACATTGCGCCCGCTGCGCGCGTATGATGCCGCGCACCACGCCATCGCCCGCACGGCCGAGCAGGGCCGCACCACCCACCTGTCCACCGGCCCCGGCGCGCTGGCCGGCGACACGCCGCGCACCGCCGAGACGCTGGCCGGGCTGGAGGTCATGCACCAGATGGCCCGCCGCGCCGCCGCCACGGGCACGCCGTTGCTGGCGACGACCGGCAGCGGGCTGGCTTTCCCCATGGCCGAGAACGTGGTGCAGGCCGGCTATGCCGAAGTGGGCCGCCTGGACGAAGTGCCGCTGGTCGGCGGGGCCTCGACCGCGGCCCAGGCCGTGACGCTGGAGGGCCGCGCCCAGGGCGTGCGCATGCTCACCCACCACGACCCGATGGCCTACGCCGCCGCGGCGGGTGCGCTCGCCGC
>CBJNAR010001084.1:0-1622 GCA_966434075.1 uncultured bacterium | reverse complement strand
CGATGGGCGTGGTTGTGGCCGAAGGTGGCGGCGTGCTGGTCGCGGTGGGTGGCGGGGTTGCGGGCGCGGTTGCCGGCGCATCGCCCGTCGTGCGGCGAACCGGCAGCGATCCCTGCCGCGCGATGCGGGTCGTCGCCGGGGCCGCCAGGGCCACCCGGCTCATCGGAGTCGCGGGCGGGGCGGCGGGGCCGGAGAATGGCCTGCAGGCCGCGAGCCCCGGCAACAGCAGGGCGAGGACGATCAGGACAGCGCAAACCGACACCCGAGGAGGCCCACCACGATGGAAATCGAGCGCATCGACCACTTTGTCCTCACGGTACGCGACGTGGAGGCGACCTGCGCCTTCTACCAGCGCGCGCTCGGCATGGACGTGATCACTTTCGGCGACGGTCGGAAAGCCCTGGCGTTTGGCCGGCAAAAGATCAACCTCCATGGTCCAGGCCAGCGGATCGAACCCCGCGCCGCCTATCCCACTCCCGGCACCGGCGACTTCTGCCTGATCACGCGCACCCCGCTGCCCCAGGTGATCGCGCATCTCCAGGCGTGCGGCGTCCCGGTCGAACTCGGCCCCGTCCCGCGCACCGGCGCCCTCGGCCCGATGCAGTCGGTCTACATCCGCGACCCCGACGGCAACCTCATCGAGATCGCCGCGTACCCGGACCCGACGGGCGCATAGAGCGCGGCGGGGCGTGGATACGCCCCGGCTCGGTTGCTTCTATTCTAGCGCGGTTTCAGACTTATGTCAACTAGTTGGGCGCGGGATCATTCTTGTTGCAATCATGGCAAGCTGTTACAATGCGTACAACGTGTAAGGATCAGCATGTGAGCAAGTCTTTACGGCGAATCCTGCGGCCCCGGAGCGATGCAGGAGAACCGGTACCATCGCCGTCCATCGAACCGCCTGCACAACAGACAGCCCGTGACTGCTGGGCGATTGGTTCGCCCCTCTACGGACTTGCCTACTCTCCTGATGGGCGTCTGCTGGCACTCGGTACGTCTCAGGGAGTGTATCTTCATGCAGCTACCACGCCTGAGCGCCTGGTGCACTTCGCCAACGATGCGAGTGTCGATATCGTCGCATTCTCCCCTGATGGGCAGATCCTGGCGGCTGCTGACGAGCAGAATAATGTGCAATTATGGCATGTGCGGGATGGAGCGCTGCTCAAACGGCTTCCGGAGTCCTATACGCTGGCATTTGCCCCAGGCGGACAAGTACTGGTTACAGGAAACCCCGATGGAGCGATCCAGATCTGGCGCGTGGCAGACGGCCGCTTGTTACATACGATGCGGATCGCAAATCTAGCCGGCTCGTTGCGCTTGGCCTTCGCGGCAGGGGGCGAGTTCCTCGTGGGTGCCGGCGGCCCCAGTTTGTATGTGTGGCGTGCCTCAGATTGGTCCTTGATCCATAACGGTCGGGATCGCCGGTGGCAGGCTTGGGAGACGCTGTTCGACTTGGCAGTAGCCCCTGATGGGCAAACGGTAGCCGTGGCCGCCGGAGTTCGGGCACAGGCGCCGGAAGAAGTGCAGCGTAGGCGCGGACTCCTCGAGCTCGATGTCCAGCATCCGCGAGCCCGTCATGTCCTCGTAACAGCCGCAATCGCGGCCGTCGACGTTGGACTGCG
>CBJNAR010001083.1:0-1644 GCA_966434075.1 uncultured bacterium | reverse complement strand
CCGCGGGCTTCGGCGGCCTGTTGCAACTGGGCCAGCACGGCATCCTGCCGGGCGATCATGTCGTCCTTGATCGCCCGCAACCGGGCACGCAGGTCGGCGAACTCGGCCCCGCCGGGCACGTCGGGCACCGGCACAGGGCTGTGGGCCACCGTCGCCGCGTCCACGTCCGGGCGCAGCGGATTTGCGGCATACCCGGCGAACATGCCGTCGCCATGCAAGATCTGGCGCCCTGATCGCGCGGCCCGCCGCCGGGGATACGTGGCCGATGCGGAGAGCCGCCGGTGGCCCTATACCTCGGGCTCAGCTTCCTCCGAGCCGATGTCCCAGAGGCGCTCCATGTCCTGGTTGGAGTAGCACTGGAAGGCCATCAGGGTATGCGTGCGGGTGATCGTGCGCACCGCCGTGATGTCGCGGGTCACCAGGTCGGCCAGTTGCTCATAGACCGGCGTGCTGACGATGGCGACCAGGTCGTACTCGCCGGTGACGGAATAGACTTCGCGCACGCCCGCGATCTTGAGCACGGCCTGGGCCGTCTCGCCCACCGTGTGCCGCTCGGCGTTGATCATCACAAGGGCCGTGACCATCGTTGCTGCTCCTTCTTACTCGCTAAAGGGTTCGGGGGTGCTCTCCCAGCACCATTGATCGAGGCCGTGCCCGGCGGGATGGACCAGCGCGAACACGCCCAGCAGGGCGGCGTGGCGGGCCGGGGCATCCGCCGCCGCGAGGTAGGCACGGACGGCGGCAGCCAGGGCCGGGTGGCGGGCGGCGAGGTCGGCGGGCAGGCGCTTGAGCTTGGGCATCCAGGCCCGGCGTTCGGCGTAGTACCAGCGCAGCACCTGCTCCAGCGCGTTGTTCAGCACCAGCGTGGCCGCCAGCGGGTCGGATTCCAGCACATCTTCGGCGTCCAGCAGCGTGTCAATCGCCAGGTTGCGGCGGCGGCCTGTCTCGCCGGCGGTGGGCGCGGGCGGCCCCTGCTCGTAGGCGGCGCGGGCGCGCGCCTGGAGGTCGGCAACCGGCCCCGCGGCGTCCGGACGGATATACGCCGGCCAGCCGTAGCCGACCATGTTCATGGCCGCCACATCGCCTTGCGCCAGGTAGCGCGCGGTCCAGGCGGGCGAATTGTAGAACACCTCGACCGGCACGCCGTCCACCACCAGGCTGCGCCGGATGCGCGCCGGGGCCTCGGTCAGCACCCACACGTCGAGATCGCTCATCGGCCCGGCCTGCCCGCGCGTGACCGAGCCGGTCAGCAGCACGGCCAGCACGTCGGGCCGGGCGCTATATTCGGCCAGGATGGTCTGCGCGGCGCGGCGGTACGCGGGCGGCAGCCGGTCCAGGTAGGTGGGGTCCATGGCCGGTATTATGCCCCCGCCGCCTGCGCCTGTCAACCAACCGGGCCTGTCATGCGGTTAGGATACGAATTGGCACCGCAGAGACGCAGAGAACGCAGAGAACGAGATGGAATGCAGGCAAGAGGTGGGGTGAGCTACGATCTCGCTTTGCGGTTCACAGAAATCTCCCAAATAACGCTTCCATTAATGATCTCTGCGTTCTCTGCGTCTCTGGGGTGAACACAAAGAGATGCCGCCTCAGCGGGCGAAGCCGAGGCCGCGCTCGCGCATACTGAGCCATTTGTGGCCGATG
>CBJNAR010001082.1:0-1647 GCA_966434075.1 uncultured bacterium | reverse complement strand
CCGTCACTGGCATTGCCCTCGCGGCAAACAACCTCTTTCGTTGGCTCAAGGCACGGCGGGCAGGGCGGGATCAGGGCAGGGCTGAGCCGTAACAGGGCCGGGTACCGTTGGCGCCGGTAGCGGCCCCACTTCCCAGACGGTGACCCGCGCCTCGATGTACCATTCGCCCCGCGCCACGGCCACGGACACGCGGTGGTGCCCGTCGCGCACGTAGTACGTGTCCTCGACCAGGATCAGTTCGACCGGGGGTAGGGCCAGATCGCGATAGCGAGCCGTCGCTACGCTCTGCCAGCGGGCCGCCGTGCGGTCGTCGCGCGGGTAGAAGCGGGCGTCGAACTCGCCGGTGCGCCCCTCGCTGCCCCCGATGCGCGCGATCTCCACCGTGCGGAGCCCCAACGCGTGCCGCGCCCGCACGCGGCCGCTTTGCTCGATCTCCTCCAGGTCCCGCAGGCCGCACGGCATCCGCCGCAAGCGCGCCGCGAGCCGGTGTGTGAACCCGGCGCGCACGGCCCGGTGGTAGAGGCGTTGCGCCGCGTGCCCGTCGTGTCCGTCTTCGGTGGGTGCCGCAAAGGCCAGCGAGGTCAGACCGTCCATTATGCGTCTCCTTCGCTATGGGGTTTAGTGCCGCTGAACCCATTAGAGCACTTCCCTCGCGCCGCCAGAAGTGATAAGATGGCGAAGAAGTTGCATAGATAGCTGGACAAAAAGCGGTATACCGGGTGAGCACCATGGACGACGTACCCTTTGGCCGGCAGATGAAGCAGCGGCGGCGCGACCTGGACCTGACCCAGGAGGCCCTGGCCGAGCAGGTGGGCTGTTCGGTCGATACGATCCGCAAGCTGGAGGCGGGCGGGCTGCGCCCCTCGCGGCAACTGGCCGCCCTGCTGGCGCAGCACCTGGCGATCCCGCCGGACGAGCAACCCGCCTGGATCGCGCGGGCACGCAGCGGGACCGAGCCGACCGGGCGCAGCAACAATGGGGACGAGGCAGCGACGGCCCCGGCGCCCGCATCCGCCCACAACTTCCCCACCTTCCTGACCCCGCTGATCGGGCGCCAGAGCGAATTGGCTGCGTGCCGGGAGTTGCTGCAGCAGCGCGAGGTGCGCCTGCTCACCCTCACAGGCACCGGCGGCACCGGCAAGACCCGCCTGGCCGTCGAGGTCGCCACCGGCCTGGTCGCTGCCTTCCCCGACGGCGTCTACTTCGTCAATCTCGCGCCGATCTCCGCGGCGGAACTGGTGGCGTCCGAGATCGCGCAGACGCTGGGCATGCAAGAGCTCCCCGGCCAATCACCGGCCCAGTTGCTGCGCAGCGATCTGGCGGGCAAGCACCTGCTGTTGTTGCTGGACAACTTCGAGCAGGTAGTCGAGGCGGCGCCGCTGCTGACGGCGTTGCTGGGCGCGGCGCCGGGACTGAAGCTGCTGGTGACCAGCCGGGAACCGCTGCGGCTGCGCGGGGAGAAGGAGTTTTCGGTGCCCCCGCTGGACCCGCCCGACGGAGCGGCGCTGGCACCCGTCAGCGAACTGCTGGAGAACCCGGCGGTGCGGCTCTTCGTGGAGCGGGCACGGGACGCTAGCCCGGCCTTCGCGCTGACCGGCGAGAACGCGCAGACGGTGGCCGAGATCGTGCGCCACCTCGATGGGCTGC
>CBJNAR010001081.1:0-1661 GCA_966434075.1 uncultured bacterium | reverse complement strand
CATGAGCAATGTTTCCTTATCGCGGCGGAGCACTCCCCAACCGCCCGCTAATATCGCGCCCGGCGGCGGATGTAGCCCGACCGGTCGCCCATGCGCCCGGCGCATCATCGGGCCGGGTCCGTCTTGCCATTATACCATAGCCGTCCAGTCGCACCCGTGCTGTGGCTTACGATCCTTGCGCCGCGCGGCACCGAGCGGGCGTTAATCCCAAGCCCACCAGGCCGGCAACCGCTCAGACCTTGAGCAGAACCGTTTTTAGATATTCCCGGTACGCCTCCCCGAACCTGTCCGCCAGATAGCGATGCTCCTCGCGCACGAAGACGCGGTAGGCGAGGTAGGCGGGCAGGACGCCCGCGAGCACGAGCCAGGAATTGAACAGCAAGAACAGACCCGGCAGCGTGAGGAAAATCTGGAGCACGTACATCGGGTCGCGGAAGAGGCGGTAGAGGCCGCCGGTGGCCAGGCGGTCCTTCTGGTGAGCCTTCAGCATGGCTGCCGCCGCAGCGAGGTTCAGGGAGAAGCCGCCGGCCACCAGCAGGATGCCGGGCAAACGGAGCGCCCGCGAGTCGCGCGTTATGCGGAACTTCGGGCGGAAGCGCCGGCTCACTGCCAGGGCGCCGGCCGTGTAAAGCAACGTAGGCACGGCGATTTCCCCACCGACTCCCATAACGGACATCTTCCTTCCCATCTCTCTATCTCCCGCTAAGGCTTCGCTGGAAGCGCGAAATACGCAGACCCACTCGTCCGGGTGCGACTGGACCCAGTCGTGGATCTGGTCGGGGTCGACGCATTCGGGGTCGACCCCGAACCGGTAATGCAACGCCCGATCGTAGACAGCCGCGGTGACGCCGGAGCAGACAGGGTGGCGATCTTCGGGGTCGATGTGCCGGAACAGGAACACGTCCCGGCGCAGCAGTTTGCAGATCAGGTCGTCGAGTGTGTGCGCCCAGAGCTTGGCGAAGCCGAACTTCACGTCCAGATACTTCAACGCCTCGCGGGTGAGAGCCTCGCGCTCCGTATCCGTGAGCCGGGTGGAGCGCCAGACCTCAAAGCCGCGCGCTTTCCACAGCCCCTGCCAGGTGCGCCCGCCGCGCCCGAAGCGCCGGTTGAGCACGGTATAAAGCTGGGCCCAGGCCGCGGGCGGGCAAAGCCCGCGGAAGGGGCCGTGCCAGTAGCGGCGGTTGAGCACGGTGTCAAAGCCGGCAACCCCGACCATCCCCGCCATCTCCAGCACGCGCTGGGAATCGAGAAACTGGCCGGTATGCACCGCGTAGGTCGGCTCCTCATGCCGGCCCCGCATCATCCAGCGGCTCAGATTGCTGAAGAGATCGCCCGTGCTCCCGAAGACGATGATGTCGCCCGCGAGAAACGCGGGAGTACACGCCTCTGGGTCCGGTCCTGTAGCCGGGTGACTGTCCCCACGCGTGGGCGCGGGCATCTGCTGAATAG
The DNA here is from genome assembly GCA_966434075.1 of uncultured bacterium. GTDB lineage: Bacteria > Chloroflexota > Chloroflexia > QHBQ01 > JAICKM01 > JAICKM01. Next base: position 212 of record CBJNAR010001081.1, on the reverse strand, counting down.
CCATGATTAGTCCCTCCAGTCTTTGCGCCATTGCCCGTTACCCGGTGCGCTGCTCTCGGCACGGCGCCGCGTAGCGCCGCGGCAGGCGATCGGGCGCGTCGCAGGCTCCTATCTGAAGATGGCGTCGAGCGACACTTTGACGGGCACGATCTTGACGATGACCCGCGTTTCATATTGCCGCCACTCCGCTTTGTAAACATCACCATAGAAGT
>CBJNAR010001080.1:0-1669 GCA_966434075.1 uncultured bacterium | reverse complement strand
CGCGAACCGAAGTTCGAGTTGGTCTACGACTCCTATGCCCGCGAGCCGGTGATCCAGATCAGCGTGGAGACCGATCTGCCTCGCGCCGAATTGGAAGCCCTGCTGCCTGCCCCCTATGGCGTCGCCTTCCCCGACCTGGGCGACATCTTCCGCACGGTGTTCGTCCACCATCCCTGGCCAGGCTTGCAGATCCGCTTCGACCTCTACTACCGCAGCGCCGCGCCCGTGGACCCCTGGACCAGCGGCGAGTGGCTGGTGACGCAGGGCGGGCGGATCGGGAATGGGCATCCGGCCGGATGACGCGCCGGCTCGCTCACCAAACTGCCACCCAGCTATACCGGCCTTTTCACGTGCCTGCGCTATCCTAAACTCGGTAGAGTCTGCCTTGCGCCTGAGCCGCTAAGCAGCGACTCTGCCGGCAATAGCAGAGCGTTCAATGCAGCGTGTTCCCCGGCTTGTACGTGGTCACTTGAGCCTGGGGCAGCCGCCCGCCGATTCCCAGCGGGCGGGCGCCAATAGTGAAACCGGCCTTGAACAGGGACCGGTTTTTGTTTGGCGGCCTGGCTCGGCCCGCCGCCGCGTAGGAGGCCCAGCCATGCGCACAACCTACCTGGAGGCGGTTCCCCGCGCCGGGATATCCGGCGTCCCCATCCCGGAGCTGTACCGCGATCTGATCGACGGGCCGTACTGGGCCGCGCTCACTACGGTCATGCCCGATGGGCAGCCGCAGACTACTCCGGTGTGGTGCAACCGGGAGGGCAACGACGTGCTGACCAATACCATGCGGGGGTTCCGGAAGGAGAAGAACATGCGGGCCAACCCGCACGTCACCCTGCTGGTCTATGACCCGCGCAATCCGCCGCGCAACATCGAGATCCGGGGCCGGGTCGTCGCCATGAGCGAAGCGGGCGCGGTGGAGCATAACGACTGCCTGGCCCAACTCTACCTGGGCAAACCCGGCGCCCGGTTCTTTGGCGATGCCGTGCCCGCCGCCCTGGCCCAGACCCACGTTCCGGTTAAAGTCACCATTACCCCCATCCATGTGCGCGTGGGCGAGCCGGCACCGGCGACCGGCCTCCGCGCCAGCGTGGGGCGCGCGCTCGCCGGTCACCTTGATGACGCGGCGGCAAGCAACACGCCTGATGCCGCCCCCGGCGCTCTGCCCGCGCCGGTGCCCGTGCCCGACTCGCATCGCGACCTCCTGGCCCGCCCGGTTCACGGGATCTTATCCACGATGCTGGCCGACGGTCAGCCGCAGTCGAGCCTGGTGTGGGTGGACTACGAGGGCGTGCACATCCGCATCAACACAGCCCTGGAGCGCCACAAATGCCGGAACATGCGGGCCAACCCCATGGTGACGTTGCTCGTCGTGGACCCGGACCGGACCGACCGCTGGATCGAGGTGCGTGGCCGGGTCGCCGGGATAACGACGGACGGTGCGGTCGCCCATGCGGACATGCTCGCCCAACGGTACCTGGGCAAACAGCACTTCTATGGTGATGTTTACAAAGCGGAATGGCGGCAATATGAAACGCGAGTCATCGTCAAGATCGTGCCGATCAAAGTGTCGCTCGACGCCATCTTCAGATAGGGGCCTGCGACGCGCCCGATCGCCTGCCGCGTCGCTACGCGGAGCCGTGCCGAGAGCAGCGCACCGGGTAACGGGCGA
>CBJNAR010001079.1:0-1675 GCA_966434075.1 uncultured bacterium | reverse complement strand
CCGCCGCCCACGGCCACCCCCCCGCCGCCCGCGACTTCCGGCGAGCGCGATCCCTATGCCACGCCGCTCGTCGAACTGACGCCGCCCGTGGTCGACCGGTCGGCCTATACGGCCTATATCCCCGCGGCGATGAAGAGCCGCCAGTTTTCGCACTACTCGTGCGAGTTCGACGCCGCCTGGGTGGTGCTCAAGACTTACGGCTTCGACCCCAGCGTGGAAGAGCTGATCGACATCATCGGCGTGGACCACAGCGTCGAGCCGTATTACGAGGAGACGCCCAAGGGCGTCGTCATCTACGGCGGCGACATCCGCCGCTACTATTCGGGCGATTACCGGACCAACTTCCTGGGCCGGTCGAGCGGGCAGGCCATGAGCAAAGTCTTCACCCACTACGGCCTGCGCGTGACGCCGGTCCACGACAAGGCGAGCCTGGAGGCGGCGCTGCGCGGCGGGTCGCTGGTCTGGATCAAGACCACCGTCGACTTCAAGCCCGGCGTGCCCGCCACCTGGATCATGCCCGACGGCAGCAGTTATCAGACGGTGTTGGGCAACGACCACGCGCTCGTCGTCATAGGCTACAACGCCACGGGCGCGCTGATCCGCGACGTGCTGGGCCCGACCAAAACCAACTGGAACCGCCCGTATGAATACCTGGTGCCCTGGGCCAAGTTCCTGGCCGCCTGGAAGCAGCAGTCCTACGACGGGCTGGCCGTGGCGCCCGCCCGCTAGCCGCCCGCCGGGCGGGCGCCGCGTTGCCGGCCATGGGCGGGGCCGTGCGGGTACGGCAGGGCGCGCGAACGCCCATTTCGCTCCTACCTCGATGTGGCATAGAATATGCAACGACGCGGGAAACCCCGCAGCCCAGGGGATGCTTGCCGGCATCGACGTCGCCTCGGGCAGGTGACAGCATCCTGGAACGCGGCACGCGAGTACTCCGGTTATCGTCCCTACAGCGCCCGGCGGTGGCTTCAGCGGCCCCGTCCAGGTGCAGGAGTGGGCAGATGTCGCAGATGCGGTGGCTTGGTTTAGCACCGTGCCCCTCCGGGCCCGCACCGGCACGGTTCCGACCGGCCCCGCCGCCCCGGCATCCACGCCCCTCAACCCCCCTCAGCCGATCAACGGAGTCCGTTAATCCCCGCGCCTGCGGGCACGGGCCGGGTAGGGCATGAAAGGAAGTAAGAACTCATGCAAACTGCACCACACCAACAACAGCGCACAGATGCGCGGATCGACGAACTTCTCGACCAGATGACGCTGGAAGAGCAAGTCTCGTTGCTGGCCGGCGCCGACTTCTGGCGGACGGTGGCCATTCCCCGGCTCAACATCCCCGCGCTAAAGGTCAGCGACGGCCCGGCGGGGGCCCGCGGCGGCGGCCCGCTCGTCGGCGGGAAGCACACCGCCGCCTTCCCGGTCGGCATCGCGCTCGGCTCGTCGTGGAACGTGGATCTGCTGCGCGAAGTCGGACGGCTGCTGGCCCGTGAAGTCCACGACAAGGGGGCGGGGGTATCGCTGGCCCCCACCGTCAACCTGTTTCGCAGCACGCTCAACGGCCGCAACTTCGAGAGCTACTCCGAAGATCCCTTCCTGACCGGCAAACTCGCCGTCGCCTACATCCGGGGGCTGCAGGAGGAGGGCGTGGCCGCGACGGTGAAGCATTTCGCGGGCAACGAGTCCG
>CBJNAR010001078.1:0-1682 GCA_966434075.1 uncultured bacterium | reverse complement strand
AGGCGCCGAGTTCGGCGCTCAGCCAGGTGGCGGTATGCACGCCGTTGGTGATCGCGCCAATCGGCACGTCCTCGATCTTCTTCTCGGGCCAGAGCCAGTGCCACATGTTGCGCGACACCTGCCCGTGCAACTGGCTTACGCCGTTGTGGCGGTGCGACCCGGCCAGCCCCAGCACCGTCATGCTGAACGTGGGCCCCCAGGAGTTGTCCTGCCGGGCGATGTTCATGAACTCGTCGCGCGAGATGTTCAGCTTGGGCCAGTAGACGTTGAAATACTTGTCCATCAGGTCATAGGAGAAGGCATCGTTGCCGGCGGGCACGGGCGTGTGGGTGGTGAAGACGCCGCCCGCGGCCACCTGGTTCAGGGCATCGCGGAACGGGATGCCCTGCGCCACTTTCTCGCGGATCAGTTCGAGCACCAGAAAGGCCGAGTGGCCCTCGTTCATGTGCCAGACGGCGGGTTTGATGCTCAGAGCGCGCAGCACACGCACGCCGCCGATGCCCAGCACGATCTCCTGGGCCACGCGCATCTCCTGGTCGCCACCGTAGAGCCGGGCCGAAAGCTGCCGGTCGGACGGCGCGTTGGGGTGGATGTCGGTGTCCATCAGGAAGAGCGGCACGCGGCCCACCTGGATGCGATACGCCTTGGCGAACACCGTGCGCCCCGGCAGATCGACCGAGACGACGACTTCCTGGCCCTCCGGTGTCATGGCCGGCAGCGCGGGCACGTCGGCGAAATTCATCTTCTCGTAATAGGCTTCCTGCCAGCCGTTGGCGTCGAGCATCTGGCGGAAGTAGCCCTGCGGGTAAATAAAGCCGACGCAGACGAAGGGCAGGCCCATGTCGCTGGCTTCCTTGCAGTGGTCACCGGACAGGATGCCCAGGCCGCCCGAATAGATGGGCAGCGACTCGTGCAGGCCGAACTCGGCGGAGAAATAGGCGATGGTCTTCTCGTCGGCGGCATGATGGGTGGTGAACCAGGTCTCCGCGGGGTGCATGTAGGCGTCGAACGCGGCCAGCACGGCGTCGAACCGGGCCACGTACTCGGCGTCGGCGGCACTGGCCTCCAGGCGATCCTGGCGGACTTCACGCAGGAACTTCACGGGGTTATGGTAGATATTCTCCCACAGAGTAGGGTCAATATCCTTGAAGAGATCTTGTGCTTCAGGGTGCCAGGCCCACCACAGGTTGTACGCCAGTTCCAGCAGGCGGCTCAACCGGGCCGGGATGGGGGTAAAATGCGAAGGCACGATCAGCGAATTCAACTAGCATACCCTCCTAAATGAGATACCGCCGGCGACAGGGACGCAGGCAAAAAAAGGACGCGCCCAGAAAGCCCCTGGCGCGTCGCTGAGCCCGCGGGTATGGAGGCGCCCATCCGCCCATGTGTTGCTGATACAGCATCTACTATGCCCCCGGCGGCGAACAAACCAGCAGCTTCCTCCAGCCGGGCCGCATGAAGCAGTACGCACATGGGCAACGGCAGCCCTGGCCGGATCAATCCACCGTCTAACCCTGCATTCTACGCCATCCCAGCCCCGTTGTCGAGTCGATCACCGGCGCACGCCCGGCAAGCCCATATGGGCGGACGGCACAATTGTGCCGCTACGTGGCACACCTTTTGCTTCGTGCGGCCTGTTGCAATTTAAGCGCGACGAAGCGGAGATTCTTCGCTCCGCTCAG
>CBJNAR010001077.1:0-1693 GCA_966434075.1 uncultured bacterium | reverse complement strand
CGGAAGCTACTTGTTCCCGCCGGCGCCGGCGGTGCAGTGGATCACCTGGGCGGCGTCGCCCTCGCCGGTGTGGTACTCATACTGCTTGTCGCCCGCTTGCAGCACGATCCGGTAGCCCGGCGTGATCACCTGCGCGTAGCTCATGCCCGGCTGGGGGCAGCCCAGGCTGCCGTCCGACCATTCCACGGCCTCGCTCGAAGCGACTTTGATGTTCGCCTCCGGGATGCCGAGCTGCTTGCTCAGGTCGGCGACGGCGCGCGCGGTCAGCGCCGCCGGGGCGCCGCCGGGCGCCGGGGTGGGCGTGCCGCCGTTCGCGGGCAGCGGCGGGTTGCCGCCTATCGCCAGGGCGCCGAAGCCCACGGTCAGCGCCACGACCAGGGCCACGACGGCGATCAGGATATTACGGGTTTTCACAGGTCGATTCCTCCATGTCTCGAAACTAAGGGACCGGGGTCGGGGCCCGCAGGTCCAGTTCAGGGATGTCCGGTATGGCTTTGGCATAGAGCCAGCTATCAAAGAAGGCTTGCAGGTCTTGCCCGCTGACCTCCTGCGCCACAGCGATGAAGTCGGCGGTGCCGGCGTTGCCGTAGCGGTAGCGTGCGGTGTAGGTCTGCAAGATGCGGAAGAAGGTGTCGTCGCCGACCTTCAGCCGCAGCGCGTGCAGCGTCAGCCCGCCACGCAGGTATACACCGCGATTGAACAGATTATCGGCGGGCGGTTTGCCCGGCGGCGGGTAGGTGCGATCCGTCACCTGGCGGTAGAGATTGCGGACATAGTCGTCCCGCCCGGCGGCGCCGCCCACATTCTCGGCCCAGAGCACCTCGGCATACGTCGCGAATCCCTCGTTCAGCCAGATGTCTTGCCACTGGCGCAGGCTGACGCTGTCGCCGAACCACTGGTGCGCCAGTTCGTGGGCCACCACCGGGTCGGGATAGCGGGAGTCGCGGACCAGGCTGCGCCCGAACAGCGACAACGTCTGCGACTCCAGCGCATAGTTGAGGTCACTGTTCGCCACGGCCACGCCGTAGGCGTCAAACGGATACGGGCCGAAGCGCGTGCTGAAGAAGGCGATCATCTCCGCCGTATGCGCGAAGGTCTCCTCGGCCTCGGTGGCGATGGCCCGCGGGAAGTAGTTGCGAATCGGCAGCCCATCGGGGCCGTCCACCTCTTGCACCACGAAGTCGTCGATATCCACCGTGGCGAGATATGAGGCCATCGGGTCGCGCATCTCCCAGCGGTAGGTCTGCGTGGCGCCGTTGTCGCGCGTATCGGCCAGCAGGCCATTGGCCGCCACGACGTACGGCTTGGGCACGGTGACGTTGAAGGTGTAGGTGGCCTTGTCGCATGGGTGGTCGTTCACCGCGTACCACCCCTCGGCGCCCGCCGGCTCGCCCATGACGAACAGCCCGGTCTCCGAGCGCTGCCAGCCGGTGCCGATCTGCAACGCTTCCGGCACCACAGTAGAAGGCGCGCCCGCGTAGGCAATCGTGGCCGTGAAAGCCTCGCCCGCGCGCACCGGCTGGGGCAGGTCCACCGTCAGTTCGCTGCCCGCGCGTTGATAGGTAGCTGCCGCGCCGTCGATCGTGATACCGGCAATCGTAAAGCCGCGAAAATCGAGATTGAATGCGCGCAGATCCTGCACGGCGCGCGCCGCTAGCGTTTCGGTGCTCGTGATCACATTCGCCGTGACGTT
>CBJNAR010001076.1:0-1694 GCA_966434075.1 uncultured bacterium | reverse complement strand
GGCATCGCTACTGCATCCTCCTCACGCCAACAGCCTTAATCCGAACGCCCACTCAAACGGACCCAGAACCGCCCCATCTGTAGCGGCGCGATTCATCGCGCCCGTTGCGCCTATCCGTAGCGGCGCGATTCATCGCGCCCGTACTCGTTGCCTGCACGCACAGGTCCGGCTTACGGCAGCCTCAGCAAGTTCTATGCGCGCGCTGTCAACGCCGCCACGACGGCCTCGGCGGTGACGCCGCTCTCATCCAGGCCGGTCAGTTGCTGGCGCGAGACGCAGCGCACCAGCACTTCGCCGCCGGCGCGGGCGATCTCCTGGGTCCACTCCAGAACGGCGTCCGGCGCGGTGCCGGTGACGCGGCTGGTGATGGTCAGGTCGTCGGCGGGCAGGGCCGAGCGCAGGTAATCGACCACGTACCAGGCGCCGCACAGCCGCAAACCCGGCCCGCCGACCGGGGCCAGGGGCAACCCGGCATCGGCCAGCGCGGCAGCCAGCGCCTCGTCGAGCCAGGTGAAGTAGATCGTGTTGTTGATGTGGCCCATGCTGTCGGCCTCGTAGCGATAGGCGCGGCGCGGCATGACAAAGCCGGCGCCGGGAGACGCGACCGGCGCGGCGGGCGGCGGCGGCACGACCAGCGGCGTCGCGCCCCCCGGCCACAGCGCCTCGGTGATGTCGTAGGCGATGCGCGTCGGCGTGCCGCGCGCCCGGTCGATGTAGACCCAGTCGCCGCGCCCGGCGGCCCCCGGTTGCCCGTCCGACCCGCGGATCTCGTAGTCGCGGTTCGAGCGCACCTGCTTGATGTTGGAGATGAAGGTATCGACGGTCAGCGCGTCCTCATAGGCGATCGGCCCCAGGCGGGCGAGCGTGAGCCGGCGCACGATCCAGGCCGTGCCCAACTCCTGGTATTTGGCCTGGGTAAAACCGAGCGCCGCCGACGCCTCCCAGGCGGCCTGTTCCATGTAGGCCGCCAGCATCCGCGTCGGCACTTCGCGCCAGCCGTCCAGCTCAAACGAACGCACCTGAAAATGGGCCGTATAACGACGAATCATGCGATCACAACCTCGGATTAGCGTAGCCGACCTATGAACGGGCGGGCGACACCAGGCATGGGCCGCGGCGACAGCCTGGAAATAGCTTCACTTATAACGAGGACCGCGCCTATGAAGCACCATCCCAGCCCGCACCGAAACTGGCACGCGACACTCCGCATTTGGCATTACTCAGTACTCAGCACTCAGCACTCGTCTGGGCCGGGCGAGAGCGCGGGCAACGCCCACTATACCACCCGCCGCCCCCGGTGCGCCAGATCGTGCCCGGTTCTGGCAGAACTTGCCGCCATCTGTCAGTTTTGCTAGAATACCCTGTCACGCGAAGGAGGCGAGGGTAATGACGCAACGGGTATGTGTACATCTGGACGAGGACGCGGCCGAACTTTTGAAACAACTGGCCCCCTCGCCCCGTAAACAGGGTGAGTATTTGAGCGGTTTGATCCGCGAGGCCGCGGCGCGGCCCGCCGCCGGGGGCGGCGACCTGGAAGCGTTACGCCTGCAAGTGCATGGCCTGGTCAGCGAGATCCATAAAATCAATGCCCGCTTGCTGACCCTGGAAAGTCAGGACGAATGACCCCAGCCGAACCCGCGGATCGCCGGAGCGTTCCCGACCTATCGCGCATCCCCGGCGAGAGCAGCGCCTGG
>CBJNAR010001075.1:0-1694 GCA_966434075.1 uncultured bacterium | reverse complement strand
CAAGACCGTCCCTCCGGCCCTCAGCCGGTAAGAGTTGTTCTCACACGTGATCATGACTTCGCCGTTGGGGCGAAGGCGCAGGGCGTAACACACGCCGGTAACGCCGTCGAGATTGGACACCCAGGGATTATTGACGCCGTTGATCTGCGTGTTGGTGCAGACATTAAAGCGCATGATGCGGTCACTCTCGGAGGTGTACTACATCGTACACTGATCGGCGGCCAGATCGATCCAGTCGATGCCGCGCAGATCGGCGGTGGGGGTGTAGGTAGCGAGTAACTGGCCGGCGGGCGAATACTTGTGGATGTGATCGTGCGTGCCATCGACTTCGCCGGTGTAAATGTTGCCTTGGGCATCGACCACGCAGCTTTCGGGGTGGGTATGGAAGGGGCCGCCCCAGGGATGCGTGAGGAGTTCACCCTGGTTGTTAAATTGGGTCATTTCACCAACCGAAAAGTCGGTAGTATAGAGGTTGCCGGCGGTATCGACGCACATCCCGGTTTGGTCGCTGCTGGTAGTAGCGGTGTTCAGATCGTTGACTTGGGTGAAGGTGGTGCCGATCAGCCGGTACTGATAAACATGCCCATTGCCGACGCCGGCAAAGATATCGCCTAGCTGATAGGGGACGGCGGCCGCCTGGACCCCAGCCGGGTGCTCGGCGGGCGCGATCCCAAAGCTAAAGAGCAGGATCACGCCGAGCGCACCAAACATGAGCCAGAGCCGTTTCCCCATTGTCTGCATCCTCTCTGTTCCTGACACTCCATCGCGCGACAGGCTAGGCGGCGCGGTCTCTGCCGATCAGCTCCGCCGCTATATATATCCTATTACGATATAATCTACAGGACACTTCGAGGAAAAACAATAGCCAATTAGTACTATAATTAGGCAGTACTTTTGTATTGCTTGAATGAAATTTAGGAGGAGAAGGACTCGCGAGACACGGCGGCGTTGACAAGCCGCCGCCGCAAGCGTATACTAAGCCTGGGCGTATGCATGAATCCGCCGGATTTAGCTGTGTTTGGCGGCATCCGCCCAGTTACGGGAGCGTCGCAGCGCCCCCATCCTGCCCCGATCGGATCGGGGTGGGTAGCGCTGGATCGTCGTCTGGCGCGATGGCGACAACGCCGCTGCGACATCTGCCGCGCATCTCCGGGGTGCGCGCGGACTCCCGCCAGTCAGAAAGAGCAGGGTTTTGCATGGACGTTGGTCCCGGTATGCGGCCCACGCTGGTCCAGGGCGCCTCGACAACAGGGCGGCGCGCGACCAGGTGGGCGTCTGCAGTGACTAGCGTAGCACAACTGGAGAGACAACCCCGTCGAGGGGGCCGATTCGGCGTGGGCCGGGCGGCCCGCCGTCCGCACTCCCAGGAGCCGGGCGGCTAGGGCAGACGCCCGGTCCCGGCTCGCGCAGGGCACGCGCCCTGTGCCGCGCGCTTGATCGCCACCCCCTCATGCTGTAAAGCGGAAGGGAGGTGGATTTTTAATGCCTTTTTTGAGTGCGCTGCTGAATCAGCCAGTCCGCGACGGGCGCGGCGAGATCGTGGGCAAGTGCGTGGACGTGTTCGTCGACCCGGTGGAGGGGTTTCCCGCCGTGGTCGCCATCGCGCTGCGCCGGCAAAACCAGGACTTCATGATCGCAGCGGTGGATATCGCCACGCTGGACGATCATCGCATCGCGCTGCGCGAGCGGTTGCG
>CBJNAR010001074.1:0-1696 GCA_966434075.1 uncultured bacterium | reverse complement strand
GCTCGGCTATAGATGTAATATAGCGATACGTCGGGGTTGTCACTGGACTGAATATAGCTGTAATAATTCACTCCGTCACTACCGCTTAGATAGTGGGCAGTCTGGCCCTGCGGTGAACGATAATTTATCTCGGTGCGCCGCTTATCAGGCATTTGGTCCCACCACTCGGCCTGTCCTTCGGTGAACGGGTCCGTCAGACGGTTGCGGAATCGGATCGTCAGGACCATGTGGGTATTCTGGATGCCGTCGTTGGCGGCACGACTACCCGTTTGCCCCACGCCGTCTACGCGAGCCAGTATCTCGGCGGCACTGACGGGTCGTGGCGCGCGCAGGCTCGTGACGGCTACAAGCGCCATCAGGCCGATGATCACGAAGATAACCACCAAGGCGCCTCCCACGAGAAGGGATCGCCTGCCCCACCGCATCCCGGAGCGCGCGTGAGCCGGGCGTCCCACGGCGATCTCGGATGCCGGCGCCACGATTCGGCTGCGGATCGCGGGCCACAGATTCGGGGAACCCGGCATATTGCTGCGGGCGTACTCCTTGAGCACATGTTGCACGGATTCTTTGTCCACTGCTGTCTGCCTTTCTGACTTATCCATTCCTGGCCGCCGTATTTCACAGGGACCGCATGGTCAGCGCCCGGCGGAGTCGCTGTCGCGCATCATGTAACCGGCGCCGGACGGTGCCCGGAGGAATAGCCAGGTACTCGGCCACTTGCCGATCAGAGAGATCGAGATAATAGCGCAGGACCACCGCCGTCCGCTGCCCCGGCGATAAACGGCCCAGGGCTTCCAACAACTCCTCCCTGGTTTCTGCCGCCTCAATAGTCGCTTCAACACTGGGTTCCAGGCTGGGAATTGCCGTGAGTAGCGGGTCTGTAGATGCAGAGGAGGCGGTCACATCCAGCGAGAGGTGGCGCGGGGCGGTAACAGCTGTTAGTGCGCTGTTCACCACACTACGCAGAAACCAGGGGCCAAAGGGACGCCGGCTGTCGAATTGGCGAATGCGTTCATAAGCGCGCACAAACGCTGATTGGACCAGATCCTCAGCCATCGCATAGTCGTGGGTGATCAAGTACGCTGCTTCGAGGGCCGGGGCCTGATAGCGGAATACAAGAGCTTCCAACCCACTAATGTCCCCCTCTTTCATTAAAGCAACGGCATCTCTGTCGTCCATGATCCCCTCTGCTGATTCTTCGGCCACCAACCTCATGCGCATATGTTATATACTAGCGGCGGGAACATTTTGTTCGGGGTGCAGAGCAAACTCATGTGTAGGCAGGAAGGGGTGCAACCGAGGCATCTCGGTAGGGCGGTCGGCGGGAACAATCGCGCCGCTACGAAATATGACTGTATGGTGCCCTGACAGCGCGGGTCAGGCCGTGCCTGCCAGCCGCGCCGCTGCCGCTTCGCCCAGGTCCAACACCGGCAGGGGGCCGGAGAGGTTGCGGTAGTCGAACGGGGAGGCGGTGAGGATGCCGTGGGCGCCGGTGGCGCGGGCCGAGGCCCGGCGGTCGGCGGCGATGGCGGGCACCCAGGCGCCGGGGGCGGCGCCGTAGTACGAGCCGCTGGGCAGGGCTTCGGCGCCGTGGCGCAGCATCTCGACCAGGGGGATGCCGAGCCGGGCGGCGGCGGCGCGCGGGGCGGCCACCTCGCCCAGGTAGCGGGCGAGGCAGGCCGGGTCGTGGAAGGTC
>CBJNAR010001073.1:0-1699 GCA_966434075.1 uncultured bacterium | reverse complement strand
GTCATGGGTATGGCGAAGGCCAGGCTCACCATGCCCAGCCAGAACGTCGAATGGGTCAGCACGTAGTAGACCAGGTAGCCCTGGGCCACCGTCTGCATCTGCGACCCGGCGTTGGAGACGATTAGCCCGGCCCAGAGCAGGCGGAAGTTCCGCGACCCCAGCGCGGCAAAGCGGGGCCGAACGCTCGCCGGGCTGCCGGGGAGAGGCGCCGGAGGGCCGCCGGAGGGCCGGACCTCAACCGTCATGCATTGCTCACGCCTCCGCCAGGCGGGCCGCTACCTCGCGGAGATCGGTCACGACTTCCCCCCGGATGCGGTCGTAGTCGGGGCCGACCTGGCGCATCACGTAGGACGGGTGGTAGGTCAGCAGCACGCGCGAGCCGTGGGGACCGTCCATCCAGATGCCGCGCTCGCGGCCCATCTTCACCTCGCGCCCCAGGATCGTGGATGCCGCCGTGGCACCCAGGCAGCAGATCAGCGGGGGCTTGATCAAATCCATCTCGCCCTCGCGCCAGATGGCGCAGGCGCGCACCTCGCCCACGCGCGGCGGGCGGTTGGAGACGCGGCGCCCCTCCTGCTTGGTGGGCCGGCACTTGACGGTGTTGCTGAGCCAGATGTCCTCGCGGCGGATGCCCGCGTCGGCCAGCATGCCGTTGAGTTCCTTCCCGGCCCGCCCCACAAACGGCACGCCCTGCTCGTCCTCGTCCGCGCCGGGCGCCTCGCCGAAGATGATCAGCTTCGCCTCCGGGTTGCCCACGCCGAAGACGACCTGGGTGCGGGTCAGCTTCAGGTCACAGCGGATGCAGGCCAGCGCGGGTTCGCGCAGGGCGGCCAGCGCGGCGGCGGTATCGCCGGAGAAGTAGACCGGCCCGGCGGCGTCCGCCGGAGTCTGCGCGCGCAACGAGATTTCGGGATCGGCAGCCATAGGTCGAGTGCCTCCTGTTGCTGAACTAGGCGCGGATGGGAGCAAGAACGATGCCGCCTGCGCGCCGGTTGCTATGCCCTTTTGCGCCGGTAGATCGATCCGTCGCGCGTGTAATTGTGCGCCCGCACGTACAGAAAGCCCTGGCGTTCGTCCTGCATTAGATCCCAGAACGAGCGATAGCGGTGCGCGCCCGGAATCCAGTGGGCGAAGAACCACGCTTCCCACTCGCCGTCCGGGAAGACGACTTGCGGATTGAGCAGGCAGACGCCGTCGCCGGTGTCCTCGCTGATTTCGAGCGCCGTCTGTAGATACTCGTCGCGCAGGGCCGTCTGTGTGTCGTCGTAGACGAAGTATTCGGCGTCGGGCACGGGCGGCGCGGGGCCGCAGTAGCTCGCGCCCCCCATCCACGCGTCGATCAGGTCCTGGTGCCGGGCGGCATACCAGGCGATCTCCTGGACCGGCCAGAGCCGGTGGATGAAGAACCCGGCTTCGCGCCAGCCGTTGGTCGTCGCCAGGAAGGCGCGATAGGACGGGGGCAGGCGTGCGCCTAACCGCGCCTCGGCGGCGGCGATCTCCACCTCCCCGGCGGGCGGATGGCCCAGCCAGCCGGATCGGGCCACCTCCGGCCCGACCGCCGCCGCAATGTCCGCGCAGGCCAGCAACTCGCGACTCCATTCGGTGAGGAAGTCCCGCCAATCAAAGGTCGCCATCGTGGCTTCTCCCGCGCCCCCATGCCGGTTGCCTGCTCTCATTTATGCTTATCCGCGCGCCGCCG
>CBJNAR010001072.1:0-1703 GCA_966434075.1 uncultured bacterium | reverse complement strand
ATGATACCTGTGCCGATAAATCCGACTTTCATGGTTGTCTTCCTTTTCCTTGAACATCTTGTAGCCCTCCGGCGCCTCGTCGAGCGCCAGCCGGTGCGTGATGACGAACGACGGGTCGATGTCCCCGGCCACGATGCGGTCGAGCAGCGGTTGCAGGTAGCGCTGCACGTGGGTCTGGCCCATTTTGAGGGTCAGGCCCTTGTTGAAGGCCGCGCCGAAGGGGATCTTATCGACCACCCCGCCGTAGACGCCGGCCAGCGAGACGGTGCCGCCCTTGCCGCAGGCCTGGATCGCCTCGCGGATCACCAGGGGCCGGTCGCTCTCCATGCGCGTGGCCTGGGCCACCCGGTCGTAGTACCACAGCGGGCCGGTGCCGTGGGCTTCCATGCCCACCGCGTCGATGCAGGCATCGGGGCCGCGGCCACCGGTGCGCTGCTTCAACTCCTCGACTACGTCAGTGCCCACGTAGTTGATCACCTCGGCGCCACCCGCCGTCTCGGCCAGTTTCAGCCGCTCCGGGATGCGGTCGATGGCGATCACCCGCTCGGCGCCTTGCAGGTAGGCGCTCTTGACGGCGAACTGGCCCACCGGGCCGCAACCCCACACCGCGACCACGTCGCCCGGCTGGATGCCGCAATTCTCGGCGGCCATCCACCCGGTGGGGAAGATGTCGGACAGGAACAGCACCTGCTCGTCGGTCAGCCCCGCCGGGATCTTGATCGGACCGACATCGGCGAAGGGCACCCGCGCGTACTCGGCCTGGCCCCCGGCATAGCCACCCAGCAGGTGCGAATAGCCGTAGATGCCCGCGGGCGAGTAGCCGTACATGCCCTCGGCCAGCGCGGCCTTGGGGTTGGTGTTGTCGCACAGCGACCACAGCCCCTTGCGGCAATAGTGGCACTGGCCGCAGGAGATGGGGAAGGGCACCACCACCCGGTCGCCCACCTTGAGGTTCTCGACCTCGGACCCCACCTCGACGATCTCGCCCATGAACTCGTGGCCCAGAATATCGCCCTTGAGCATGGTCGGGATGTAGCCGTCGTAGAGGTGCAGATCCGAGCCGCAGATCGCCGTCGAGGTGATCTGCACGATGGCGTCGTGCGGGTTGATGATCTTGGGGTCGGGCACGGTGTCCACGCGGACATCGTTAGCGGCCCACCAGCAGACAGCTTTCACAGCGCAATCTCCCTATTCGTCCGCCTCCAGCAAAGTCGGAAGGCGAGCGCGGGCCGGTTTCAAACCGGCCCCTACAACGCACAATTAGCCTGGCCGGCCATCAGCGGGGCCGGCCCCTACATCGGGCGGCCCGACGGCTGGCCCGCGGTGGTGGCGACTTCGCCGGCTTCGAGCATCTGCTTGAGGCGGCGCAGATCGTCGCCCACCTGCTGGCCGGGTTCGTCGCCGAACAGTTTGGCGACCATGGCCCCGGCCTTGCCTCCCGGCGGTTTGTAATCGAGGCGGACGTGGACCTCCGTGCCGCGGTCGCCGGGCGCGGGCACGAAGCGTACTTCGCCCGCATTCTGCACGTCGGCCTCGGCCACCGACGACCAGGCGATGCGCTCGTTTGGCTCGTCGGCCGTCACCTCGGCGTCCCACTCGACGTGGCTGCCGAGCGGCGCCTTGGCGACCCAGTGCGAGCGCCCGTCGCCCGCCATGGTCACAGATTCCAGGTTGTCCATGAAGCGCGGCAGGTTCTCGAAATC
>CBJNAR010001071.1:0-1708 GCA_966434075.1 uncultured bacterium | reverse complement strand
CTGAACGCCCCGGCATCGACCACGACCTCGGCATCCGGGTCGATCTGCACCGTCTTGAGCGTGATCCGCAGGAAGCCGGGCGTGCCGTCCTCCTCGCCCAGGGCCTGGCGCAGCTTGAACAGCGAGTTGCGCAGGTTGCGGCGGGCGGCGTCGTCCGGCAGTTCGGGCCACAGCAGGCCCGCCAGCGTTTCCCGCTCGTGCGGGCGCCCGGCCTCCACGGCCAGGTAAGCCAGCAACGCGCGGGTCTTATCGGTATCGAAGCCGGTCACCGGCGTGCCGTCGATGGCAGCCTGGAAGCCACCAAGCACCGACAGGGTCAAACAAGCCATGCGGGAGTCCGGGCGGAGATGGAACGACGCCTGCGACGTAGGGGCAAGCCGGCCCGCCCCGGCATCGTCCGGCGGCGGGCAGGAAAGGCGTGGACACTTTCCTTGCTACTATACGCTACTCCGGCGCGCTTGGCAACGATCCGGACCCGAATTACACCGCGAAGAAACGAAGGACGCGAAGAACACACCTGATAGAAACCGTCTTCGCGTTCTTCGTTTCTTCGCGGTGTAATTCCGAGCGTATGCGCGCCCGGCCCCCGATTCAACGCTTTTTCAACACCCCCTCTTGTATGATCCCGGCAAGCGTACGAGCCCCGCCGGCCGGCAGCCGGGAACACACGGGGAGTTCACACTGCTACACCGGGGGGAGCCATCACTATGGGCAGCCAGGATCACGCGCGTCCGGAATACCTGTCCTATCTGCTGCGCCTCTGGCACACCCACAGCGGGGGCGAGACGGTGTGGCGGGCCGCGCTGGAAGACCCGCTCACGCGGGAGGTCGTACGCTTCGATAATCTGGCCGGCCTGTTCGCCTTCCTGTCGGGCCGGATCGGGGAGGGGGGCACGGAAGGCAGCAGCGCGCCGGCCGCATCGCACGACAACGAAGGGAGCATACGCGCATGAAAGGGCAGGCGCATCCCCACACCAGGGGGCGAGGATGGTGGCTGGGGCTGGTGGCCCTGGCAGTTCTATTGTTGTTGGGCGGCGCGGCGGCGGGCGGCAGGCCGGTGGCCGGGGCGCCCGCGTCGCGCCCGCCGCCGCCGGGCTGCAACATCTGTAACTTGAGCTTCAGCAGCGTCACCAGCCTCTGCCGCACGGACAATAGCCTGGGCTGGACGGCGGTCGTCGCCAACGGCAACGCCGGATGCACCATAACCGATGTCTACACGGCCAGTTTGCAGGTCCATATGCCGGGGCAGGCGCCCGGTCAGTACCAGACGATCGCCACCCAGAGCGGCGTGCGCGGCTTTGCGCCGGGCGCCACGACGTTGAGCGGGGCCTTCTGCGCCACGCTCCCGGCCGGCGCGAACAGCGTGCGCGTGTCGGTCGATCTCGATCGGCAGGGCGCCACCTGCAGCCTGAGCGGTAAGTCCGTGGCCCAGGCGCCCTGCCCGGCCTGCTTCACGCCCACGCCCACCCCGACGAACACACCGACCAACACGCCGACCAATACCCCGACGAACACGCCGACGAACACGCCGACGAACACGCCGACGAATACGCCGACGGATACGCCGACCAACACCCCGACGCCAACGAATACGCCGACCAACACGCCGACCAATACCAATACGCCGACCAACACCCCGACCAATACCAGTACGCCGACCAACACCGCGACGAATACCCCGACCACTACGCCCAGCAATACGCCGACC
>CBJNAR010001070.1:0-1713 GCA_966434075.1 uncultured bacterium | reverse complement strand
CTCCATAGCGCACGCCCCCCTCCAGCGACTTCAGCCTCCGCCCCCAGAAGGCGTCGCCCTGGTACGCGCACGGGGGATTGCCGACCTGCAACGTCAGCGTGCTCTCCGGGGCGATTACCGCCGTCTGCCCGTCGTAGAATATCTGGTGGTCGATGTTGTCGTCCACCTTCATGTAGGTCGCCAGGCCGATCTGATAGCTGCAATGCTGCGAACTGTTGGTGAACACCGCCGAAGTGTGATCGGGATGATCGGTGATGTGGGCATCCAGGTCGCCGCGCGGATCGGGCGTGCAGTCGCTCACCGGCGTGAGGCCGGGGGTGCGCGCCGGTTTGTCGCGGTTGAGCGGGGCGGCGCCGGCGCCGTTCGCTAGACCCGCCCCCGCCAGCAAGACTAGAAGGAAAGACAATAACAGCAACCGTCCGCCCCGCCGCGCACGCGGGGCGTGAAAAAAGGGAAACATGGGAACACGACCTCCGGAGTCTAGATAAGTAAGATGTAGTAGGAAGACGCAGACCTAATGCAATTCCAATCCGGCAAAGGGTTTGCGCGCCGGGAGGCCAACTGTCCCACCCGTTCTACTATCTATGATAGCAAGACCTGTACCATATACACTAAAGAAATAGATGAATCTTAATATACGGTAACCTGATACCTATATTGCCTGGTTTTGGTATCCATCCTGTAACGGACGGCACGATACGGGGTTGCACACGGTGCGATCGGGCGCATAGCCCGGCGGCGGGCCGGGCCAAGTCTCCACGCGGATCGAGATACGCCTCTGGTCCGTTGCCGGGGGCGGGCCGGGTGTGCTACGCTGTCGGCAGGCAAGCGACCCCACGCATGGCTAGCTGCAGGAGGAACGCACATATGGCTGCGGAACAGGCGACAGGCGCAACCGCCGAGCGGGTCGGGCGCATCGAAAGCGCGGTGTTGCAGGAGCCCATCTGGCGCAGCCAGGGCGGGGTGCCCATCCCCCTGGCCGAGTTGATGGCCCAGCAGGGCGTGGCGGGCGTCAGCATCGCCGTGATCCACGACGGCACGCTGGCGTGGGCGCGCGGCTACGGCGTCCGCGAGGCCGGGCGGCCCGACCCGGTGACGCCGGAAACGCTGTTCCAGGTCTGCTCGATCAGCAAGCCGGTGACCGCCGTGGCGGTGCTGCGGCTGGTGCAGGAGAGCCGGCTCGACCTGGACGAAGATGTGAACCACTACTTGCGCTCCTGGCGCGTCCCCGCCAACGGCGACTGGCAGCCACGGGTCACGCTGCGCCAGTTGCTCTGCCACGGCGCGGGGATGACGGTCCACGGCTTCCCCGGCTACGGCGCCGATGCCCCGCGCCCCACGCTGCGCCAGGTGCTCGACGGCGCGCCGCCCGCCAACACGGCCCCCGTGCGCGTCAACGCCCTGCCCGGCACCCAGTTCCGCTATGCCGGCGGCGGCACCAGCATCGTGCAACAGGTGTTGATGGACGTGACCGGCCTGCCCTTCGCCCAACTCATGCGCGAACTGGTGCTCGACCCGCTCGCCATGCGCGACAGCACCTACGAGCAGCCCTTACCCCCCACCCGGCAGGAGGCCGCCGCCACCGGCCACCGCTCCGAGGGCGCCCCTGTGACCGGCAAGTGGCACGTCTACCCGGAACAGGCCGCGGCAGGGCTGTGGACCACCCCCAGCGACCTGGCTGCCGTTCGGGTCCCCTTCCCTTCCGCTGCCGCT
>CBJNAR010001069.1:0-1716 GCA_966434075.1 uncultured bacterium | reverse complement strand
GTGAGATCGCCGCTGTGGGGGCGGGTTTGAACCGGGCCCGGCGGCGGGGAGGGGGGAAGGGGGATGATACAGGAGGGGCCGGCGGAGCCTCCGGGGGGAATAGCCTGCCGCCGGCTGTTCCTGCTGACCTAACTATAGGTCCGACTATTGCTCATTGCACAGGCCAAAAACTGCTCATTTTCGTGCGGATAGCTGCCTGTTCTCGGTGCACCGCGAAGAAACGAAGGACGCGAAGAGCACGATGCGTATAAACGGTTGTCGCATCCTTCGCGCCTTCGCGGTGAATTCAAACCCGCCGGCAAGTTCGCGCGTTGACAAGCGGGAAAACCGACCGTTATAATCGGGCGGGGGCCGGGCGCGGCACGCCGCCGCCCCGCCATGGGCGGCCCCCGGCAGGAGCGTGGATGCAGCTTGACATAAACGGAGACAGCAGCCCGCGGGCCAGCGTGGTGATCCCGGCCCGCAACGCCGCGCGGACCATCCCGGCGACCCTCGATGCGCTGCGCCGGCAGACCTACCCGGCGGACCGGCTGGAGGTCATCGTGGTGGACGACGGCTCGACCGACGCCACAGGGGAGGTGGCCGCCGCGGGCGGCGCCCGCGTGCTGCGCCAGGCGCCCGCCGGCCCCGCCGCTGCCCGTAACCGCGGCGCCGCTGCCGCCACCGGCGACATCATCCTCTTCACCGACGCCGACTGCGAACCGACCCCCACCTGGGTCGCGCGGATGCTGGCGCCCTTTGCCGACCCCGCCGTGGCCGGAGTCAAGGGCGCCTATCGCACCCGCCAGCGCAGCCTCGTCGCCCGCTTCGCCCAGGTCGAGTTCGCCGACCGCTACCGCCGCCAGTTGCGCGGCCCGACCATCGACCTGGTCGACTCCTATGCCGCCGCCTTTCGCCGCGGCGTCTTCCAGGCGGCGGGGGGCTTCGACGCCCGCTTCCCCGCCGCCAACAACGAGGACGTGGAACTGTCCTACCGGCTGGCCGAAAGCGGCGCGCGCCTGGTCTTTGCGCCCGGCGCCGTCGTCTACCACCAGCACCCGGCCACGCTGCGCCGCTACCTGCGGGTGAAGCTGGGCCGCGGCTACTGGCGCGTGCTGGTCTACCGCATGTATCCGGGCAAGGCGCTCAAGGACTCGTACACGCCGCAAGTGTTGAAGCTGCAAATCGCGCTGGCGGGTGTGCTGGTGGCGCTGGCGCCCGTGGCGCTGGTCTGGCGCCCGGCCCGCCGCGTGGCCGCCGCCGTGGCCGCAGGGCTGCTGGCGTCCACCGCGCCGTTCACCGCGTTTGTCGCCCGCGAAGACCCCGACGTGGCGCCCTGGACCCCGGCCCTGGTGGTGCTGCGCGCGCTGGCGTTGGGCCTGGGCACCGCCGCCGGGATCGCGGGCCGCGGCCCCGGCCTGACCGTACTCCCCGCGCCGGCTGCCCCCGGCGCCGCACAGCCCCTGGGCGAGGACCCGGCCACCCCCGCCGTGGAGACTCTGGCTCATGCGTAGAACCGCTGAGGCGCCCGTCACCCTGCGGGCGGTCCCCGCCGCGCCGTGCCCGCCCGCCTCGACAGAGGCATCCGCCGCCGCGCCCGCCGTCCCATCCCACCCTGCCATGCCGCCCGCGCGAGCCACGGCGGTGAGGCGGGCGCCGCGCCGCGCCTTGCTGCTGACCACCGTGCCGGGCGCGCTGCCGCTGACCTACCCGGCCCCGCTCGGCGCCCGCCTCACC
>CBJNAR010001068.1:0-1718 GCA_966434075.1 uncultured bacterium | reverse complement strand
CAGGCCTGGCGTGCCTTCAGCGGCGACCCGCCCGCCGCCTGCGCGTTTTGCGGCGGCCCCGTCGCCCAGGGCTGGGTCCACGACCCGCCCGGCCACCCCGCCGTCCACATCTGCGCCGAGCACGTCGACCTCATCCCCGGCCCGCCCATCCGCCCGGCCATCTGGCCCGGCTGATCTTCCCCCCGCGCAACCACCCCCGCCGCTCCCGCGTCGTATGATCAGGCACCTCCGCACTGCGGGTGCGCCCGCCCCGCCATAACGCGCCGCGCCCGCCGTGCCATAGCCTGTATGACGGCTGGCACTAGCCCCGTTTTTGCGTGGCCCGTGCGGACGGATGTATAGTTATAGAGTCGCGGCCTTTGGGACATACGATAAGGAGAAGTATGATGAAGCAGCGTTTACGGTCGATGCTCCTGGTAAGCGCCGGGATGGTCCTCGGCATGTTGCTCACCCTCACCTGGCACACCTACGGCTCGCTGGCCCAATCGGGCGGCTGCCAGACCTTCCCGCAGACCAACCACAAGGTCTGCGGCAAGTTCCTCACCTACTGGCAGCAACACGGCGGCCTGGCCCAGCAGGGCTATCCGCTCAGCGAGGAATTCGTGGAGACCAGCGACCTCAACGGCAAGCCCTACACGGTGCAGTATTTCGAGCGCGCCGTGTTCGAGCTACACCCCGAATACGCCGGCACGCCCTACGAAGTACTGCTGAGCCAGCTCGGCACCTACCTGGGCCGCAGCAACTATCCGCAGGGCTTCCCCGCCGTCTCCGGCCAGCAGCCGTTCTACGAGATCCGCAACGCCGCGCCCGCCGACCTGCTGAAGTCGTACTACAACGCGATTAACCGCAAGGAGTACGAGCGCGCCTACAGCTACTTCCAGGGCGCGCCCCACCCGTCCCCCGACGTGGCCCCGCCCTACGCGCAGTTTGTCCAGGGCTATGCCGACACCACCGCCGTCACGCTGGCCGTGGGTCAGGCGATGATCGACGCGGGCGCCGGGAACGTCTACGCCAGCATGCCGGTCGTGCTGACGGCCCAGCACACCGACAACAGCACCCACGTCTACGCGGGCTGCTACTTCCTGCACCACGTCAGCCCCGGCATCTCGCAGAACCCGCTGGACGCGCTCTGGAGCATCACCAAGGCCCAACTCAGCGAAGTGCCGGCCAACTCGTCGGTCGACCAGTTGCTCGCCCGCACCTGCACGCCGTAACCCGCGGGGGCGCCAAACCCGGCCCAGGCCGCGCCAATCGGCGATAATCCCCGCATATCGGCCAACGCGACGGGCGCGATAAATCGCGCCGCTACGAATTACCCCCACCGTAGCGGCGCAATTTATTGCGCCCCGCCGTAGCGCAACGGCAGACCGGCGTGCCTGGGAACGGTGGTGGACAAGGCAGCGTGTATGTGGCTATAATAAGCCACACCGCAGTGTCCAGACATGGATCGCGGCAGCGGCCGGCAAGGCGCCCGATTATCGCGCCCCGGCGCCCGGCATCGGTGTGAGGTGATAATGTTACCCGCGCTAACCGTCGAAATCCTATTACGAGAGGCCCAGGCCTTCGCGGCCCTGGAGTCCTCCTATCCGGAACCGTCGCTGTTCGGCGTCACAGACGGCAAAGCCGTCGGCACCTATCTAGAGCACAAATTCAATGCGCACCTAGCGCTGAAGTACGCCTACACCACCGGAAGCTCAGCCAGCGGGATCGACTTCCCG
>CBJNAR010001067.1:0-1719 GCA_966434075.1 uncultured bacterium | reverse complement strand
TCGGAGAGGCGGGGTACAGCTACGGGGCAGAGGCCCCAGTGGCGAACCTGGGGGCACTATTGCAGCGGTTAGTGGACGCCCCGGCGGAAGTGGCGGCGGCGCGGGCACGGGCCGCGGAGCGGGCGCGGGTGACGTTCTCGTGGGAGCAAGTCACCGACGCTTACGAAGCCCTCTTCCACCGGATGCTGGCGTCGGATTTTGTGCCGCGGGGCCGGGTGCGCCGGCTGCCCGTCTCGCACCCCGACTTCCGCGAAGACTAGGCGCCCTGGCGGGCGGCCAGGACCGGATGGTGACGACCCGCTAGCGCGATTGGTCGTACCGGCCGCCGGGGCCGCCTGCCGCGATCCGGTCCCACCTAGCGAGGATCGCCGCGCCGGGCGCCCGGTGTCATTGCCGCCATGAAGATTATTCTGAGCAGAAAAGGCTTCGACTCCAGTATCGGCAAGGTGCCCAGCCCCATTTTCCCCTCGGGTGAGCTTCGTTCGCTGCCGATACCCGACCATAATCAGCCGCGGCACGCCGGTGGGCGGTGCTACAAGGATATTCGTGCGGGCTACCGGTCGCTGGCGACGCTGGTCGACCAGTTGACCAATGGGGCCGTTCCACCTGATTGCCCGGTCCACCTGGATCCTGATCTCGCGCTGGACAGTGTGCCCCGGTTGCCGGGCTGGAAACCGCTGTTCGGGCAGGCCGGCGCGGCGGAGCGCCATCTCCAGAACCAGGGCGTCGGCGCGGGCGACATTTTTATCTTTTACGGCTGGTTCCGCAACGTTGTGGAACAGGCAGGCCGTTATCGCTATGTGCCCGAGGATCCGGGCCGGCATGTCATCTTTGGCTGGCTGCAAATCGAGCAACGCATCCCGGTCGATGACCGGGCGCGCATCCCGGTCTGGGCGCGAGACCACGCGCATTGTTGCCGCGCGCAGCGCGATAAGCTCGACTCGCTCTACATCTCCACTGACCGGATTGTGCTGCCGAATGCCACGGTGGATAAACCGGGGGCGGGGATCTTCCCCTGCTTTCACCCCGACTTATGTTTAACGGCGCCGGGGAGCCCGCGTAGTATCTGGCAATTACCGGCATGGATGTATCCTGGGGCCGGGCGATCCGGGCTCAGTTATCACCGCAACTTGCAGCGCTGGACGGCGGGGCCGGATCATGTATTGCTGCAGACCGTAGGCCGGGGCCAGGAGTTCGTCCTGGACTGCGACGAATATCCGGAAGCACTCGATTGGTTGGCCGCCCTTCTGCGCATATAGCCCGTAACTTGAAGCCCTCTCCCCACCTGCCGGCAGCCGGTTCCGGTATCGCGCACCGGCGTGGGGCGGTGCCGGCGGCTTGACCGGCAGGCGCAACTGGCGTATCATCCCGCCATGCGCACCCTGGCTGCCATGGCGGGGCTGCTCGCCGCCGGCGCGGCGCTGTTCGCCTACCTGCTGATCCGCTTCCCCTACGACGGCCTGTATGGGCAGGACGCCTATGCGTACTATTACCAGGCGCTGGCGCTCTGGCGGGAGATCCGCGGGCTGCCGTCCGCGCCGGGCGCGCTGTTCGACGCGCACGCCTTGCGCTGGCCGCTCGGCTACCACCTGCAGCTCATCCTCGGCTACCTGCTGAGCGGGGATGCTGCGGGCGGGCGGGCGCTTACCTTGCTGCTGGCCTGGCTGGCCCCGGCGCTACTCTACATGATTATCCGCGAGATCCGGCGCGAGGCACCTA
>CBJNAR010001066.1:0-1722 GCA_966434075.1 uncultured bacterium | reverse complement strand
AAGGTGAAGCGGGCCAGCGGCCGGCCCGCCCGCGCCGGGGCCTCGCTCATGCCGTGGCGGCGATAGAAGCCCGCCGCGCCGGCGTAGGCCGAGAGCGTCAGCGGGACATGGCGGGCGGCGGCCTCGGCGGCCAGGTAGCGCAGTAGCACCGTGCCCGCGCCCTGCCCAGCCTGGGCGGCGCCCATGTATTCCAGTTCGATCCGGTCGGGCAGCACGCGGTAAGTCGCCAGCCCGCGGATGCCGTGGTCCAGCAGCCCGGCATGCAGCACGACCACCCGCCACGACTCGGCCTCGGCGGGATTCTGCCGCACCTGCCAGATAGCGTGCCCCAACCCGTTGAACGCCGTGCGCCGGCCCGGTTCCGCTGCTGTATCCCACCCGGCGGCATCCAGGCGCTGCCAAAGGGCCTGCCAGGCCGGCAGGCCCCGTAAAATCTCGATCACCTATGCTCCCCTTAGCATCATGGAATTGCGCCGGGATTCGGCGCCTGCTGATTGTACCAGAACCCGCAATTTAATGCCAGGAAGGAGATCGCCGCGCCGTGCCTGGGAGTTACGCGCGGCACGCAAAATCCGCCGGAAGATGGAGGCGGGCTCGGTCTAACGGCGGGAGGAGAGAAACGGCGCCGCCCGGTGAGGTGCCGGGCGGGCCGCCGGGGCAATCAGCAGTAGCGGTACTGGATGGGCAGGTGGAGCCAGCGGTTGCGCAGGCCCGCCCGCACCGGCGCGTTGCCGATACGGTCGCCGAGCAAGGCCATGAAGCGCCAGCCGCGCCGCAGCCGGTAGGTGGGCAGATCGCGCCACTCCGGGGCGATGGCCCCCTGCGCGCGCGACACGTCGGGCAGCGCGTAGCTGGCCACAATCGCCCCGCTGTCCGGCTGGCTATAGGTGAGCGCGGGCACCAGCGGGTCGGTCAGGCGATGGGTATCCTGCCGGTAGCGGCGCGCGTCTTCATCGGCCTCCGCCTGGCGGCCCAGCCAGCCCGTGAGCGACCCCAGCATCGCATCGAGCTGGGCCAGCGATTGCAGATCGCGGGTGCGCTGCGGTTCCGACCGGGCGATGCAGCCCGTGCGCAAGATGCTCAGCAGCCGCGCCACATACGACTCGTCCTCCGCGTGCTGGCGGGCCAGGATGTCGAGTTGCTGCGCCCCGATCTCGGCGATGCTGACCAGGATCTGCTTGGGCGTCAGGTCGCTGCCCACGAAATAGGGCTCGAACCCGGTCGGCGGCAGCGCGCCGTCGTCGAGATCGGCCCGGCGCGGGATCAGCAGCACGGGGTTGTCGCCCTGGACGCTCAGCTTCCAGGCCAGTTCCTTGGCCTTGAACTCGTCGGGCACGACCAGGTGGGCCACCGGGGCAAAGGGGATCGGGGTTTCAAAGACGCGCGCGGCACCGGGCGCGGGATCGCGTTGTACGTTCTTCATGTTGCTCATACCGCGCGCCGCGACGCCCCGCCCGCTGCCGCGCATGGTAGCCAGGCGCGACCGGGCCGCGCGCCGGGCCGAGGCCGTTCCTGGCGGCCCGTGGTGGCGCGGTTCCTCCATTGTCAGGATAGCAGACCCCGGCAACAGATCGCCTGGACACCGGTTGCGATTGGGTAACAGTTGGTGACAGCGCCCATGTAGCGAGCGCGGCGGCCCAAAGGCACGCCGCGCTGGTTCGCGATAGCGGGGGCGGGCCGCCTACTCGTCCACGTGGAAATAGGCTTTGAAGATATTGCGCG
>CBJNAR010001065.1:0-1725 GCA_966434075.1 uncultured bacterium | reverse complement strand
TAGGCCGTCAGTTCGTCGGCGGTGGCGGCCAGCGGTTCGGGATCGCGGTCGTGCAGGCCGAGGTAGTGTTCGAGCGCCCAGCGGGTCACGTCGCGGTTGAGGTCGCTGCCCCGGCTGGAATTGGTGAGCACGGTCATGGCGAAGCGGCGGCTGGGGATCAGCAGGAACGCCGACTCCTGCCCGTTGGTCGCGCCGCCGTGGGCCACGATGCGCGTGCCTTCCACATCGCGCAGAAACCAGGTGATGCCCATCTGCTGGTCGTTGTTGGCCTTCACTTGCGCGGTTTGCATGAGGGCCATGCTTTCGGGCGTGAGCAGGCGCGTGCCGTCCGGGGCCGTGCCGTCGCCCAGGTGGAAGCGCGCGTAGCGCAACTGGTCGCGCACGGTGGAGACGATGCCCCCGGCAGGGGCGGCGGCGCGCGGCACCGTCCAGGGCCGGGCCACCGTGGGGCGGGTAGCACCCTCGCCGTGCGGCTCCTCGTGCCCGGCGGCCACGCGATAGGTGATCATGTCCTCGGCGAAGAAGAACGACCGGTTCATGCCCAGCGGGGCGAAGACCCATTCCTGCACCAGCGTTTCATAGGGCCGCCCGGTGAGCACTTCGAGCACGCGCCCGGCCAGGTAGAACCCGGCGTTGTTGTAGGACCAGACCTCGCCCAGCGGGGTCAGTTGCGGTAGCTCGGCCACGCGATCCACGATGCGGGTCACGGCATCCTCGCCGCGCCCGGTGTCGTCGAAGTAGTCGCCCACCCAGCCGCCGGTATGCGTCAGCAGGTGGTGCATGGTCACGCGAGCGGCCACGGCCGCATCCCGCAGGCGCAGGTCGGGCAGGTAGGTGCGGATCGGGGCGTCGAGATCCAGCGTGCCCGCTTCCACCAGGCGCATGGCGAGGGTGCCGGTGACGGTCTTGGTCGTCGAGCCGATCTGGAACAGCGTATCGGCGTCCACCGGCAGCGGCTGCTCGGTATTGGTCACGCCGAAGCCGGCCACGTACTCCGCGTCGCCCTGGACGATGCCGAGCGCGACGCCGGGCACGGCGTATTTCTCCATGGCAGCGGCGACCTGCTCGCCCAGTTGTTGCTCCCGCGCGGCGTCGGTGGTCATAATCTGCTCCTTCGCATTGGGGTCTATGAAGTGCGGCCATTATAGCACAGCCGGCGGGTACGGACGACGCGCCGCATAGTTCGAGGCGTCATATCGCGCATATTTAACCCAAGAAACCGCCCCTTCCGTACTACGAAAGGGGCGGCAGACTTAGCAGTGTAGCGCCGTCAGGCAGCCTCGGCTTCGGCCTCCGGCGCCGGGGCGGCGATGCTCCGGCCCGCGGCGAGGCGGGCTTTCGCCAGGGCACCCGCGTAGGTGGTGTCCACGCCCATGGCCTCGCCGGTGCTCTGCATTTCGGGGCCGAGCACGCGGGGCAGGGCCGGGAATTTGTCGAAGGGCAGCACCACCGTCTTGACCGAGACGCGCCCCGCGGGCACCGTGGGCTCGATGGTCATCGCGGCCAGCGGCGTGCCCAGGATAGCCTGCGTCGCCAGGCGGGCCAGCGGGATGCCGGTGGCCTTGCTGGCGAAGGGCACGGTGCGGCTGGCGCGCGCGTTGACCTCCAGCAAGTAGACCCGCCCGCCCTGCACGGCATATTGCACGTTCATCAGTCCGACCACGCCGAGGGCCTCGACCAGGCGGCGGGTGTAGGTCTGCACCTGGGCGACCCCCGCCGGGCTGA
>CBJNAR010001064.1:0-1733 GCA_966434075.1 uncultured bacterium | reverse complement strand
CTGCGAGACGAGACTCTTCGCGCCGCTCAGAGTGACATAGGGGAGTTGATTCGCGCAAACTGACCACTGACCACTGACCACTGACCACTCGCCGCTTTCTTGCCCTGCTTCAAAGCCATCGGGTATAATAGCAGTTGGCCCGGCCTGGGCCGTAAATCAGCAAACGGTTTAGCAAACGGAGTTACCCAGCTTATGCCCGGTCCCGGAGAGATGTTACGCCAGGCGCGCGAAGCCCGCGGGCTGCCGCTCGAAGCCGCCGCGCAGGAAACGCGCATCCGCATCGAATACCTGACGGCCATCGAAGACAACGACTTTGCCTCCCTCCCAGGCGATGTATATCCCCGAGGTTTCTTGCGCAACTACAGCACCTTTCTGGGCCTGGACCCGAGCACCGTCATGGCGGCGTACGAGGAGAGCCGCACCGCGCCCCGGCGGGCCACGGGGCCCCACCCGACCCAGCCGGCCCCCGCCCGCAAACGGCCCCGCAAGCCCGAACCGATCCGCATCGAGCCGCTCAGCCCCACGCGCATTGATACGCGCGTGCGCTATGCCCCCAGTTTCTGGCTGATGGGCCTGGTCGCCTTCGTGCTGCTGATCGTGGTCTATCTGGGCTACAACGCCGTCAACGGCGTGAGCCGGGTGCCGCTCGCCACGCCCACGGTGACGGCGCAGTTGACGCCGACGGAGCTCATCGCCATGCTGCCCTCGGTGATCGTCGAGAACACGCCCGTCTGGACGCCGTACCCGACGGGGGGCGGTCCGCCGGCCGCCGCCGCCACGACCCCGCAGCCGCCCGGCGCCCCAACGACCACGGCCCTCGCCGGGCAACCACCGCAGCCGCCCGCGACCCTGATCGCGGGCCAGGCGCCCCCCACGGTCGCCGCGGGTCCGAGCCCCGTGGGCACGGTGGGCGCCGGAGTGAACGTGCAGGTGAGCGTGGGCAGCCAGAACGCCTGGATGCAGGTCACGCTCGACGGCAAGGTGCAGTTTGCCGGGACGCTCGCCGCCGGGTCCACGCGGTCCTGGTCGGCGCAGAACACCATCCGCATCCGCTTCGCGCGGGGCGACATCACCTCGGTCAACGTCAACGGGGTCGATAAGGGACTGGCCGCCGATGCGTCGCAAACGGTGGTGACCAAAGAGTGGGACGCGGCGGGCAACGAGCGAATCATCCAGTAAGGGGCGGCGGCCCCAGGCTCCGCCGTTTGTCTGAACACTGAAAGGAGGCCAGTCATGGCCGGCACATCTTCCTTTGACGTGGTGTCGGAGTTCGACCGCCAGGAACTGGTCAACGCCGTCGACCAGACCATGCGCGAAATCCGCACGCGCTATGATTTGAAAGACTCCAAGAGCACGCTCGACCTCGAAGACACCGAACTGGTGATCACCTCGGACAGCGAGTATCACCTGACGGCGATCAAGGACCTGCTGGAAACCAAGGTGCTGCGGCGCGGACTGTCGCTGAAGATCCTGGACTGGGGCAAGGTCGAGGAAGCGGGCGGCAACCGCTACCGCCAGGTGGTGACCCTGCGCAAGGGCATCGCCGACGACCTGGCGCGCAAGATCAACAAGCAGATCCGCGACAACTTCCCCAAGACCCAGCCACAGATCCAGGGCGATGCCCTGCGCATCACGGCCAAGAGCAAGGACGAGTTGCAGGCGGTGATCAAGTTCCTGCGCGAGCACGAAGCCGATTACCCGATCGCGCTGCAGTTCACCAATTATCGCTAACA
>CBJNAR010001063.1:0-1741 GCA_966434075.1 uncultured bacterium | reverse complement strand
TCCTCCTAATGCTGCACCAGCCAGTTGAGCACCCGCCCGATAAAGACCTCGCTGCCCTCGCGGCTCATGGGCCAGTAGTGGCCGACATGCGGCTCGATCCAGAGTTCGGCGTTGTGGATGGCGAGGGCCTGCAATCGGGCGTGGTGCAGCGGCAAGAAGTCGCTGCTGCCGCCCGCGCCCACCAGCACCGGGCAGCGGATGGCGTCCCAGTGGCCCGCCAACCCGGCGTCCCAGACAGCATCGGTCAGGTCAAGCGACGCCTGGACATAATCGGCCAGCATCTTCTGGGCTTCGGCCTGGGTCGTGCCGTGGCGCTCGCGCATCTGCTGCACAAATTCCGGCGACTGGGCGGCGCCGCGCAGATTCTCGTACAGGCCCCGCTCCTCGGCGGGCCAATCGCCGTTGGCCGCCCAGCTAATCACCGAGCGCACCAGGTCTGGGTGCCGGCTCGCCAGCAGCAACGCCATCACTCCGCCGTCGCCCACGCCCACGACATGGGCGGGCGCGGCGTCGAGCGCCCGGAGCAAGGCGGCAATATCCTCCATGTCGCGGCGGTAGAAGTCGGGCGGGTAATCGCGCTGCGGCGGGCGCGAACGCCCATAGCCGCGCATATCGGGCGCGATCACCCGATAGCCGCGCTCGCTCAACCGCTCGATCACACTGGCGAACTGGCTGCGCGCCGTATTGAAGGCGCCGTGCAACAGCAGCACCGGTTGCCCCTGCCCCTCGTCCTCGTAGTACAACTGGACTCCGTTAATTTCCTGAAACGGCATGGATCCCCTCTATCTCTGCTGAGCGAACCGTCCGCGGTCCGGCGTCTGACGTGGGTGCACGCAAGCGTGCCTAGAACACGCGGTCCCCGGCATCCGGCGCATCGAGAACGCCCG
The DNA here is from genome assembly GCA_966434075.1 of uncultured bacterium. GTDB lineage: Bacteria > Chloroflexota > Chloroflexia > QHBQ01 > JAICKM01 > JAICKM01. The sequence goes on along the minus strand of CBJNAR010001063.1, from coordinate 854 downwards.
CACTCGCGTCGTCCGCGGCGGGCTGGGCGGGCGGTTGGGCGGGCAGCTTCAGGCCGCCGAACACCGCGCGCTCAATATAACGATAAAAGCAGCCCGCTTCGCCGAATCCCGCCGCGCGCAGCCAGACTAACTGATCCTCCACCGTATCGGGCACGTCCGCGCGCTGAGCCAGCGCACGCAGGTGCGCCGCATAGCCGAAGCCGGTGGGCAAGGGCGGCCCGCCCTGCTGGGCCTGCCGCGCCGCGTAGAGCGCCTGGTAGTAGGGAAAGAGCGCCGCCGAGGGCAGGTGGATGCGGTCGGACAGCAGGAACATCCCACCGGGCCGCAGTTGGCCCGCCACCCAGGCGAAGAGCGCCTGCTTGCCCGCGGCGTCGAGGTGATGCACCGATTGCACGGCGATGGCCGCGTCGAAGGGTGCCTCGCCGTCCAGCGGGCGGCCGTCCTGCAAGCTGCGGCGGTAAAGCGCGTAGCGCCCCGGATAGGCGGCCAGGCGCGCGGCGGCGGCATCCAGCATCGGCGGGGAGAGATCGACCCCGGCCACATACGAGCCCGGCAGGCGAGTCAGCACCATTTCGGCCACGACGCCGTCGCCGCAGCCCAGGTCAAGCACGCGCAAGCCGTCCGGCTGCACCTGGTTCAGCAGCGTAATCAGCATTTCGAGATGCTCGGCCCGCCAGGGGCCGCTCTGCGTGCGGGTGGCGATCCAGGATGCCACGGTCGCGGGGTCGTTCCAGTCCTGTACGGTCGGCGCCATCGGTTCCTCCAGCCGGGTTATCCGGGAGACCACTCCCCCATCGCCGTATTATACACAAATCGGCAGCCCGGCGGCCTATCCGACCGGGCCGCCGGGCCTG
>CBJNAR010001062.1:0-1750 GCA_966434075.1 uncultured bacterium | reverse complement strand
TCCCACCTCGGCGTCCACGGGATCGGCTTCCCCCGGCCCGGTCGTCAGCGTGCCGGCCAGGCGGAAGCGCCCGGCCACGGCCTGGTAATACTGTTCGAGGATGCCCGCGTGTTCGCGCTGCTCGACCATGCGGCACAGGCCCGCCGCTTCGAGTTGCTTCACGTGGTAATGCGCGCGCGAAGGGGCCATGTCGAGCACGGCGCCGAGTTGCGTGGCCGTGCGCGGCTGGTCGATGAGTTGCTCCAGCATGCGCATACGCAGCGGATTGCTCACCGCTTTGAGCTGCCGGGGGGCGCTGATCAGGTACTCATCATCCACGGGTGGGTCCCCGCTAATTGAAGCGACCACGCCAGCCGGGCAAGAACCCGGCGGGCAGCAACGGATCGGCCACCGGCTCACCCTCGCGGGCCAGCAGTTCCAGCAGGCATTCGCCGGCTTCCGGGTCCAGGCGGCCCTGGTCGGCCAGGGCGTCCAGCCCGCCGCGCAGGTCGAGCAGCAGGAAGCGCGGTACCAGCACCTCCAGCCGCCCCTCGGCCCAGGCATCGAGCATGGGCCGCAGCTCCTTGCCGCCGCCGACCAGGTAGGTCAGCAACTGGTGGGCGTCGAGCATCATGCGCGGCACGCCGCCGGGGCCGAGTTCGGGGGGACCGGGGGGGGAGTCATCGGCGAAATGGGGCAGGAAGACGCCCACGCCGCGCACCGCCGCTTCCGCCGCCAGGATGCGGCCCCGCCCTTCCTGCTGGGCCTGCTTGGCGAGGTCGCGCGCCTGGTCTTCGCTGAAGCCGTTGACCAGCGTGGCCTCGTCGGCGGCACGGTGGATCGTCTCCAGGTCGCGGCGGAAGCGCGCCTGCCGCTGGCCCTTGAGCCGCTGCCAGGTCTGGTATTCCGCCGCCGAGATGAGCACCGCCGCCGGGCGGCCCCCTTCGTGCTGCACGGTGATGGCGCGCCCCTCCTCGGCCACGCGCCGCACCAGATCCTGCGCGCGCCGGGCAAACTCGGCCAGATCGATCTGCTCGGGCATGTCCACCCCTTCCCCACACGAGCCACGCACCAACCGGGTGGCCCTGCGCGCATTATACCGCCCGATCCCCAGAGCGTCAATGCGTGCCCGGCCCGGCCATCCACCCCCGGCGTCGCGCAACAACCTTTCCCCCGGTGCTCCGTTTAGGATGGCGATAGCGCTGCTTGCATCGCCATCCTAAACGTGGTATCTTAACGCCAGGGACAAGGTGTAGGATTATTTGATGGACGTCCAGCACGCCATAGAACGGGGCATCGCGGCCGCACGGGCCAACAAGCAGCGCACAGCGTATTACTATTTTTACGCCGCAACCCAGGCCGACCCGGAGAATGAGCAAGCCTGGCTCTGGCGCGCGAGCACGGCCCCGCAGCCCCGCGACGCGCTGTTTTGCCTGGCCGCGGTCCTGGCGATCAATCCGGACAACCCGGTCGCGCGCCACGGCATCGAACAGATCAGCGCCGCCGTGGCCGCCGAAGCCGCGCCCGAGGCGCTGACGATCACGCCATCCTTGAGTTCCGGCGAGTTCAAACCGCCGGAGCGGCGCCTGGAATGGCAGCAAGCCTTCCAGCGTGAACTGTATGACATGGCGCAGGTGCCGCGCATGGAGCCGGTGGACGGGCCGGCCCCCGATATGCCCGGCGCCGCCGGCGGCGCGCCGCCCGAGGTGGAGCGGGCCGCCTATGCGCGCCGCCGGGGCCCCGGCGAGAAACTGATTGCAGCCCTCAGGAG
>CBJNAR010001061.1:0-1753 GCA_966434075.1 uncultured bacterium | reverse complement strand
CCCCTGCACCGGATGGTGCGCTGGATGCTGGCGCTGGCGGTGCTGGCCGGGCTGGCGGTGCTGGGCTTCGTCTGGTATGTCCATGCCAGCACGGCGGGGGCCATCTACGCCGGCAGCGACCCGCGCCTGCCGCACAATCATGCCGCGCTCGTGTTCGGGGCCGGGTTGAACAGGCAGGGTGGGCCCAGCGCGGTGCTGTACGACCGGGTTGCCACGGCGGCGGACCTCTATGAGCGGGGCAAGGTGGACAAGTTGCTGATGAGCGGCGACAACAGCGTGCCCGACTATAACGAGGTGGGTGTGATGCGCCGCACGGCCGTCGGGTTAGGCGTGCCCGAGCGGGACATTGTGCTTGACTACGCCGGGTTCCGCACCTACGACAGTTGCTATCGGGCGCGGGCGATCTTCGGCCTCGATGCCGCGACGCTGGTCACGAACGCCTATCACCTGCCCCGCGCACTCTACACCTGCCGCGAATTAGGGCTGAACGTGGCCGGCGTGCCCGCCGACCGCCAGAATTATCCGACCCTGTACTATCAGTTGCGCGAGGTGCCCGCCCTCGCCGCCGTGCGCTGGTGGCTCTCCACCGACGAAAAGCCCCACTTCCTCGGGCCACCCGTCAACATCGACGCCCCGCCGCCGCAGCCCTAGCCGCGTGGCGCCAGGTGGCATAGCGCGTGCTGATCGGCTCATCGTGCCACGCTTTTCCGACTCACAAACAGACGCCGGGCTGCCCGGCCGTAAGCTGCTGCCCGCAGGCGCAGCAGGCAGGCTGTGCCATGGCTGAATATTACGAACCGCAAGATACCAGCGACCTGGACCTGGGCCGCCCGCTGGAGGAACTCACGCGCACCCTGATGGATGCGATTTCCGCCAGGGCCGGGCTGGTGGCCGTATGGCATACCGAACGCGGCCAGGTCCAGCCCCCGGTGGGCAGCGGCTTGCCGAAGGGCCAACTGGCCGAACTGGGCGACCTGCTGACCGCCGTGGCGCCCGACCTGCTCGGCATCATGCTCGGGGCGCGGCCCGCGGTGGCCTGGGTGGGCGCGCTGCCCGGCTGGCAGATCGACCCGGCGAGCCGGGAAGCCCGGACTCTGACCCGCTGGGGCCGCTTGCATGTGCTGGTCGTGCCGGTGGAACCGGGCGGGGATGGGCGTCTGGCGGCGCTCATCGGCTTTGTGCATCCGGCCCCGCGGCTCGATCTATCTGCCCGGCGCCCGCACCTGGTGCGCCTGTTTGTCCACCATGTGGACCTGGTGCTGCGCTTGCGGGCGCTCACCGATCGCCTGCTCAACGAAGCCCGCTGGCTTGAAGTGGTGCTGGATCATGTGAGCGACGGCCTGGTCCTGGTGGACGCCGAGGGCCGGGTGCTTACGGTCAACCCGGCCTGCGAACGGATCACCGGCTGGCCGGCCCGCGATCTCTATGGGCACGATCTCGTCGCCACATTGCAGGCGCGGCCCATGCACTGGGCGGGCAACGGCAATGGCGACGATCTGTGGGCCGGGCCGCTGGCCGGTGAGGGCGACGTCGCGCCGGGGCCGGATGCGGAACCGGCCCCGATTGAACTGGCGCTGATTGGCCGCCACGGCAACGAGATCTACACCGAAGCTCGTGTGGCCCAGGTGGTCGACGACGGCGGCGACCTGCTCGGTGCAGTGGTCAGCCTGCGCGATGTCAGCGCGCAACGGGAAGCCGACGAATTGCAGGCCACTTTCCTGTCGGTCATCTCGCACGAGTTGCAGACGCCGCT
>CBJNAR010001060.1:0-1756 GCA_966434075.1 uncultured bacterium | reverse complement strand
GCGTCGTTGCGGATGTACTGCCAGCCTTCGCGCAGGTCGGCCAGCACCGACTGGACCGCGCTGCCGACGCCGTCGATCTCCGCGGCCGGCTTCACGTGCTCGCCACGCGGCAACATAGCCGTCAGCAGCGTGCAGACCAGGAACAGCCCGGCCAGGATCGCGTAGAAGGCCCCGAAATCGGTACCGTGGACCAGCACCTTCACACACAGCGGCCCCAGCAGCAGGAAGCCGAGCAACTGGCTCGCCGTGAAGGTCAGGTTGAACAGCGAGTTCGCGGGCAGCAGATGGTCGCGGCCCACCAGCAGCGGGATCGCCGCGCCTTCCGCCGGCATGAAGAACTGGCTCACCGAGGCGAAGACCAGGGCGGTGATATACAGCACCAGCAGCGGATCGAACCGCAGGACGGGGCTGGTCAGCAGGATATAGCCGAGCAAGGCCAGCGTGCGCCCGGCGTTGGTTGCCACCAGCACCGTCCGCTTGGCCCGCCGGTCCACGTAGATACCGGCCAGCGCGCTGAACAGGATGCCCGGCAGCGCAAAAGCGATCATGATGCCGCTCACCGCCGCGCTGGACTGGCTGATCGCGGCGACCTGCACCAGCAGCACATAGCTGATCATCTGCTGCGCGGTCTGCGACAGCGCCTGGGCCAGCCAGAGCCGCAGGAACGGCCCGTTGTGCAGGACGGCCCGCAGCCCGGCAGTCTGAGCCACAGGTTCGTTCATCGTCGTCATGTAATCAAGTCTCCCGTCCGTAATACGCGGCGCTCGTTCAGAAGGTCACATAGTAGGGGAGGCGCCACGCCTGGTTCGCGTTGTATGTCACGCTTAGAATAGCACGGAGTCGGGGCCGGGCACATGCCGCCAGGGGTGTAACACGGGCCGTATGATTGCCCATAGTAACCCGCGCGGATTCTACGACTTGGGAGGTAGGCAAAATTGGGCGGATGCCGCACCCCTCACCGCGTGCTGATCGCGCAGCGGTGCGGAGCACATCGCGTAAGCGGTGTGTAGCACATTGCTGGGTGCTGAGGGCTGAGTACGGTGAGTAACGGCGGATGAGTGCAAAGGGGCTAGCGCGGGAAAGGAGAGGCCGATTTCAGGGGCGCGGCAATCCGGCGATGTAGGGGCCGGTTGCAAACCGGTTCGCCGCCGTCGCAAACAACAGCAACTCCCCTCCCCGCAGCGGGGGAGAGGTTGGCCCGGCTACGCGCCCGGCTTATGAGGGCGGGATGTGGCGCTGCGGCGCGCGCACCACGGCGGGCGGGCCACCCGGCTCCAGGCCCAGCACCGTGTAGATATGCGCCAACAAGGCGCGCGGGCTAAACGGCTTGGTGAAATAGAAATCGGCCCCCGCGGCAGCCGCCGCCGCCCGGTCTTCGGGCCGGTTCGCCCCGGTGAGCATGAGGATATAGCTGCGCGCGGTGAGCGGGTCAGTCTTTAGCTGCCGGCACACCTCCAGCCCTTCCGCCTGGTTCGGCGTGAGGTAGAGGTCCAGGATAATGAGATCCGGTTGGAATTCGCGGGCTACGCGCAACGCCATCTTGCCGCTGCTCACCTGGCGGATCAAGAAGTCCGGCGCGGCCAGCGTCACCAACAGCAGTTGGCGCAGTCCAGGATCGTCGTCGACCAGCAAAATGTGCTTCATACAGATCCCACCCGTGCGCCCTGACGGGCCGGCGCCCTGGCGGACGCCGGGTAAATTGGCGGCAAGTACGCAGGTCCCAACACGCATCTATGCTACCACCGGGGTACTGACG
>CBJNAR010001059.1:0-1760 GCA_966434075.1 uncultured bacterium | reverse complement strand
TGATCGCCTCGGCCCAGGGGCGCGGCAGCCAGTTGATGCCCGGCAGGTGGTAGTGAGCGTCGCGGAAGGCGAAGCGGTTGGGCGCACTGGTCAGGCAGGCGCCGCCCGGCTTCAGCACGCGGGCGATCTCGCTGACCACCCGCTCCGGGTCGGCCACATGCTCCAGCACGTCGAGATTGACCACCACGTCGAACCCTTTGTCGGGGAAGGGCAACTGCTCGCCCGCGCCGACCAGCAGCGGCAGGTGTACCCCGTGGCGGCGCGCCCGCAGCCGGGCGATGCGGCAATAGGCCGGATTGTAGTCCATGCCGACGATGTCGGCGCCCTGGCGGGCCAGCGCCACGGCCAGCCCGCCCATGCCGCTGCCCAGGTCGAGCAGCCGCTTGCCGCCGAACTGCCCGCGCACGGCGGCGCGCACCGTGGCGACGTTCGCCGCCTGGTAGTCCTCCTGGTAGAGACGCCGCTTGCGCCACGCCGCGAAATCCTTGCGCCAGCGCATGTGCGCCAGCCAGGGATCGATGGCCGCGGCGATCTCGGCTTCCAGCGCCGGGTCGGGCGCCGTTGTTGTTTGCCCGCTCGTCTGTTGCTTCTGCTGCATTAACTCGTTCCGTGGTGGCGCGGAAGACCGCGCCGCCGCTGGGGGCTACGGGGTCTGGCCGTAGCGCCATTGATAGTATTGCAGCCCGACGTTGCCGAACTGCACGTTCCAGGGCGCCTGGTAGTCGGGGATATAGGTCAGCACCTGGCGCTGGAACGCCTGCACCATGACGTTGCGTTCCTGCCCGGCGATGGACATGCGCGTCCAGTACGGCTCCGTCACCGGGTAGCCCACGGTGAACAGCCAATCGAGCACCACGTCGGTGCGATAGGCACCGTCGGTATAGACGTTGCCCCGCGCGGTCAGGAAGTTGTAGAACACGTCGGGGATATTGTGGCCGGTCTGCGGCGCGAAATAGGCGAGGCGCGGCGGCGCCGGGAAGGTGCCGGTGCCCCGGATGCCGTCGGCGTTCAGCGTAGCCGTGACCGGGCTGCCCAGGGTGGCGGCGGCCTGGTTCTCGCCCGCCAGCGAGGCCACGCGGGCCAGCGCGGCGTAGGACGGCGCCGGGTTGTTCGTGCCGTCGCCGCCGATTGCGACGGCGGCGGGACGGCGCGCCTCGTACTCGGTCGGGCCGACCTGGATGCGCCCGCTCAGCATCTCGACCACCAGCAGGCCGTTGGTCACGTAGGCGGGTTTGTCGCCGCTCGCCGGGTTCAGTTCCATGCGCGCCTTGTCGAAATACTGCACCAGCCGCGTGCCGTCGCCATACGGCTCATGCTCCACGGCGCGGCCCACCGGCCCCCAGATCCACGAGCGCACGGCGGCATTCTCGCGCACGGCGCGATCCACCCGCTCCCAGACGCGGTAGAACAGCGGGTCGGGCGTGTCGATCAACTGCCCGGCGGGCGGCGGGCCAGGCGTCGGACTGGGCGCGGGCGGCGCGGCGGTCGCCGTGGGTCCCGGTGCGGGCGGGGCGTTGCGCACCGGGCTGAAGCTGGGTGCGTGGCCGCTGTCGAGCGGCGGCGAAGCCTTGCCCGTGGCGAGGTCGTAGAGGTAGATCTCTTCCGGGCGCAGGCCGCCGGGCAGTTCGGGGGCGCGCCCGCCGACCAGCGTGTGGTCGGCCCAGTTCACGTCGAACCCGTTCGCCAGCGCCTCGTAGGACAGGCCCGAGGCCAGAGTCTGCACGTTGCCGCCGGTCGCGTCGAAGCTGATCAGTTGGGCC
>CBJNAR010001058.1:0-1761 GCA_966434075.1 uncultured bacterium | reverse complement strand
GCGCCACATCCGGGGTGGCGGCGGATGGTGGGCGATAGAGTCCCTGCGCCCGCAAGTGCAGCAGCCGGGCTTGATCGGCTGTCAGTGAAATGCTCATACCGCCGGATTATACACCACGCGCCGCCGGTCCAACGGCACGACTTATGCGCGAGGATCAACCGGCGCTATCATGCGCCGGGAGTGTAGAGAGGAGGACAACCCTATGTATCCGCGCAGACTCAACCCAGAGGCGACGCTGGTGCCGCCGGGGCCGCCAGGGCCTCCGGCCCCCCGCCGCTGCCCCAGCCCACCGACCTGCCGCCCCTGCCGCCCGACCCTATCGAGCCGGCCAATCCACCCGTCACCCCGGCCCGCCCGGCGCCGCCCACTGTGCCCGGCGAACCCGAGCCGGTGCCCGCGCCCGTAGTGCCCGGCGTGCCGGTGGAAACCTGAAGCCATAGCGTTGAACCGGGGCCGGCGGCGTTTGTCGCCGGCCCCACCGCGTGGGCCGGGCACCGGGCGCCCGCAGCGCGCTAAACCGCCCGCCTGCGCAAACGTCGCAAGACTCGCGCAGGCGGGCGGCGGAATTCGATACCGGTTCGATAGGGGGTACGTACAATGGCGGTGTTCTGCTCGACCAGGACTACCAGCCCCCGATTAGGCCGGCGCCGCCGCCTCTGAGCCAACGCAGTGCGGCCTCGCCACCAATCGGGGGCCATCTTTGTGTCCGCCGGGGGCTACTTCTTGCCGAACATGTCACCCAGGCCGCCGAGCGCCTGCTGGGCCTGCTGGGCCATGTCCCCGCTGTTCGTGCCGCTCAAGAAGCCGTCCACCTGCGAGGACAGCGCGGGAGGCAATTTCTGCTTCACGAAATCCACCGCCATCTGCACTGCCTGCCGCGCCTGATCCTGGGTGATTCCGGTACGGGTCGAGATTTCATTCACGAGCTGATCCATATGTCTGCCATCCTTTCGGTACTGCGTACATCGGGCCGTGGCGACGGGCCGCCCCACGGTGCCGGCGCCCCCTGCCCGATGGCTCGGCCAGGCAGCCGCAACAGCAATACCTGCAACGACGCCGCCCCGGCCCGGTGACGCGGCGTTACGGCGCGGATGCAGCATATGTCAGGACAGGTGGGCGCCGGTATCGCGGGGTGCCACCCGCTGATCAGGGGCGGCGGTGCCATGTTTGCGCCAGGGCGCCCAGAGGAACAGAGCCACGATCAGGCCTAACCCCACGCTGATCGCCCATTGCCACCAGACCTCGTGGCTCAGATAGTCCGCCACGACCGGGTCCTCGGCGATCATCTCGCCGGCGAGGATGAGCAGCACGATGCCGCCGAGGTAAATCAACCAGGGCAGCTTGCCCAGCATCACCGAGACCAGGCTGCCCCCGGCGATAATGATGCCCATGCTCAGGGCCAGGCCGAAGAGCAGCAGCGGAATATCACCCTCTGCCGCCGCGCCCACCGCCAGCACATTGTCGATGCTCATCGATACGTCGGCCACGATGATCGTCCAGAGCGCCTGCACAAACGAGTTATCTGCTCCGGTGGCCTCGGTCGATTCCTCGGATGGGCGTAGCAAGCGATACGTAATCCAGGCCAGGAGTAGCCCGCCCGCCGCCTGGATCAGCGGCACGCGCAACAGCACGGCGGCCAGCGCGGTCAAGATCACCCGCAGCAGCAGCGCCCCGCCCCCGCCCGCCAGCACCGCCAGGCGCTTCTGCCGGGCAGGCAGGTTGCGCACCGCCATGCCGATCACCAGCGCGTTATCCCCGCTG
>CBJNAR010001057.1:0-1762 GCA_966434075.1 uncultured bacterium | reverse complement strand
TTGCGTTGTAGGGGCCGGTTTGAAACCGGCCCGTGCTTGTGTAGGGCGCATCTCAACCCGGTTCACTGCTCGGTGTAGGGGCCGGTTTCAAACCGGCCCGGCAGCGCAACGATGGCTATTGTAGGGGCCGGTTTCAAACCGGCCCGCGGCCCAGGCCAACCAGGCGGGAGAACTACCCGGCGAAGATCGAGTGGCGCTGCGGATCGGTCAGATCGCCCACGCCGTGCTCGCGGAGGGCGGCCACCAGCGCCGCCGACCCCTCGCGCTGGGCATACTCCCACTCGTCCAGCGTGATGCCGATGGCGACCAGCCATTGCACGAAGCCGCTTGGCAGCCGGAACAGCGGCGCGCGGTCGCTGGGCGGGGCAAAGAGCAGAACCTGGAGCTCGGAGTCGCTGTCGCGGATGATGGGGCCGTTCAGCGGGACGCGGTGGCCGCTGGCGAAGGCGTCGCCGGTGTTGAGCACGTAGGTGCCGATGTTGTGCAGCAGGTCCACCGCCCAGGGCGCTTCGGCGGGCGTGTTCAGCACCACCTCGAAGCCCTGCCCGCTGAGGTCGATGCCCTGGACGGCGGCGGCCGCCAGTTGCGCCGCCGTCACTTGCTCATTGGTGACGCTGTAATCGTCCACGTTGACCTCGCTGAGGTCGGCGGTCCAGGGCAGCGATAGCCCGCCGGTCACATAGGTCCAGCGTTGCGCCGGGATGGCCTGGGCTTCGGGCGGGATCTCGGTCAGGTAGATGTAGGCGCCGTTTTCCGCCGCCGTGTCCCGCTGGACATAGACCTCGCTGAACTGGCCCCAGACGTGCCGGACGATGTCGTCGCGGATCTGCCAGATGCGCTCGAAGGTTTCGTCGTCGCCCGCGGCACCGGGTTCGGGAAGAATAATATCCATAAGGCTTACTCCACATAGCGGGCGTTCGGATCGATATCGAGCGTCCAATCATGCTGCAACCCGGCATCATAGCGGAAGTAGGCGGCGGCGGCGACCATCGCGGCGTTATCCGTGCAGAGGATGGGTGGCGGGTAGCGCAGGGTGATATCGGGACCGAGGCGTTCGCGCAGGCGCTCGCGCAGCAAGGTGTTGGCCGCCACGCCCCCGGCCAGCAGCACGGTGCGCACCTTGTAGGCGGCGGCAGCGGTCACTGTCTTGTCCACCAGGATCTCGACTGCGGCAGCCTGGAACGAGGCGGCGAAATCGGCCACCGGCAGGCGGGGCTTCTCCGGCTTCGGTTTGCGCGTGCCACGCTTGTTGGGCGCGGCGTCCGGCTCTTCGTCCGCGCCGCCCTCTTCGGGTGGCGGCACGGGCACGCGGGCTTCGGGCGGGCGCGGGCCGTCCAGGCCCAGGCTGCCGCCGCCCGGTCGGGGCGGCGGTTCGTCGTCGGTGCCCAGGTCTTCGTCTTCGTCGTCGGCGTCGAGCCAGCTTGACTTCTTGCGCGGGGCGGGTGCTTCGTCGAGCAGATCGACGATCGCCTGGTCCACGTCGTCCTCGTCAGTGCCTTCCCTGGGCGCGCGCCCGGCCTGCACGCTCTTGGGAATGGCCCGCACCTCGCGCTCCAGGGGGGCACGGCGGGGCGGTGTGGGCGCCGCAGGCGTGCCTGTCCGCTCGGATGGCGCGGGTGTTGCCGATCTGGTTGCCGCGGGCGGGGCCGGCGGGGTCCGCGACTCCGGCGCGCGCGAGGCCGGCGGCGTGGATGGGCCAGGCGTGCTCGCCGGGCGCGAGGCACGGGGCGGGGCCGGCGGTTCGGCGGGTGCGGTGGGCGCC
>CBJNAR010001056.1:0-1765 GCA_966434075.1 uncultured bacterium | reverse complement strand
GCCCGCTCTACCGTTGAGCTATCAGGGAATAGCGCCGTACCGTTGCTTAGTATACTCGAAGGCCGCCCATTTGTCAAGCACAAAATAGGCCCGTGCTGCGGGGCTGCGGGGGCCGCTATCCGTCGGATTCTGGTTACGGCGCCAGCAGTTGGTCCAACTCGGCTTGCATTTGCGCGGCGTTCATCTGTCCCACCAGAATCGACCGGATGCGGCCCTCCTGGTCGATAAACAGGTGCGTCGGCACATTGGTCACGCAATATTGGCTAGAGACCGTGCCGTCGTCCAGCAGGAAGGTCCAGTCATAGCCGTTGTCCTGTATGAACTGGGCGACCGCGTCCGGGTCCTGGTCCACATTCACGCCCAGCACCGCGAGGCCCCGATCCTTGTAGCGCTGGTACACGCGCTCGATGATGGGCATTTCGTTGACGCAATGAATGCAGCTTGATTGCCAGAAGTTGATCCAGACCGGTTGGGAGCCGCGATAGCTCCGGAGCTGGACGTCGTGGCCGTCGAGGTCGGTCAGGGTAAAGTCGGGCGCCAGGTCGCCGACGTGCGGGCTTAGATCTTTGTCGCAGCGCGCACTGCCGGTGAGGCCGGCGACCTTCTGGGGGCCGCTCGCGACCTTGCCGGCGGGTTGCCAGACGACACCAAACGCGAGCGCCAGCAGCAGGATGACGGTAATTGTGGTGATCCGTGGGGGAAACGGCAGCGTTGGCCGATCGCTGCGCGGGCCGGACACGGGCGCCGGGTAGTTACCGGTGGGCGGGGCTTGCCCGGCGAAGGAATAGCCGCAGGATGGGCAGCGCAGATTCCAACCGGGCGGAACCGGCTGCCGGCAAGCAGGGCAGGTACGTTGGGCGATCACGAGATGCTCCTTTGCAAGGGTGGGGAGTCGCCGGGTGCTGGATGGCCCCGGTGGGGGCCGCGCGGGGGGCGCCCTGGCGGCGCCGCATCGCGAACAGCCCGATCTTAGCAGGTGGGCGCCTGCACGTCAAGCGGGATGCCTGACATCCGTTCAGATACGCTGATTCGGCACAGCGAGGGCGCGAAGGACACGAAGAAGAAACCCGACATAAAAACTCTTCCCGTTCTTCGTTCCCTTGCGGTGAAAGAACGTACATGAGGGATACAGGGGGGCCGGGGCGGAGGGGCTGGCGCGGGGAATCGCCTGTCGGGCTACGCCGGTTGCGCGTCGGGGGGTAGGGTGGCGATGCGATTGCGCCCGCCGCGTTTGGCCTCGTAGAGGGCGCGGTCGGATTTGTCGAGCACGGCCATGACACTCTCGGCGTCTTCCGGGTAGGAGGCCACGCCCAGGCTGATGGTGATGGTGCCCAGCGGCTGGAACTCGCCTTCCGGAAAGGTGTGATCCATGACCGCGCGGCGCAACTTGTCGGCCACGTGGAGGGCATCGACTTTCCAGGCACTCTCCAGGATAATGCAGAACTCCTCGCCGCCATAGCGGGCCAGGATATCGCCGCCGCGGATGACCCCGCGCATCAGGTCGCACACGGTGCGCAGGACACCGTCGCCGGCCAGGTGGCCGTTGCGGTCGTTGTAGTGCTTGAAGTGGTCGATGTCGATCATGATCACCGAGAAGGGGTGCGGGGTCAAGGCGATGGCTTCGGCTTTGCGATCCAGGATCTGCTGCAGGAAGCGCCGGTTATAGAGGCCCGTCACCTCGTCGGTGACGGCGAGGGCTTCCAGCCGCTCATTGGCGACGGCCAGTTCGCGCGTGCGCTCGGCGACCAACTGTTCGAGCACGTTG
>CBJNAR010001055.1:0-1766 GCA_966434075.1 uncultured bacterium | reverse complement strand
CCGCCGCGGGGAGGGGAGATCGCGCTTTAAGCCGTCTGGAGCCCCCCTTCCCGCGGCGGGAAGGGGGGTTGAGGGGTTAGGTTGGGCGCCCACCCCGGTGCCGCCCCCAAAATCTCATCCTTCCCTAATGATCCGCCCGCCGTTCCCTAATGCCCGCGCGCTAGACTGATGATGTACCGCGAAACGACGCGGTACCCGGCAAATGAAGCAGAAACACCCAACGAAAAGGAGCATTAGGAACAGCTATGAACAACAAGACGATCCTCGGTTCCACGGCGGCCGTGGCCCTGCTCGGGCTCGGGATGCTGGCCGGCAGTGTAGTGGGCACCAACCAGGCGTTCGCCCAGACCGGCCCGGCCACGGCCAGCCCCACCGCCGTGGTGACCACGCCCGCCGCCCCGGCGACCACGCCATCCAGCGGGCCGTCCACCGTCCCGGTGGCACCCGGCACCGGCCAGGCGCCCAGCACGGCCCCGGCGCCCGCCATCACCCAGCAGCAAGCCGAACAGGCCGCGCTGGCCGCCAGCCCCGGCAATACCATCGACCACACGCATCTGATGAATGACAACGGCCAGGCGTTCTGGGATGTGGACTTCTCCAACGGCGGCGGGGTGAAGATCGACGCGCAGACGGGCGCCGTGATCGCGGTGGAAGCTGCCGGCACCGACCAGGGTGGCCCGCATGGCGACCATGGCGCCGACCAGGCGGCCCTGGCCGCCCAGGCCACCGTCTCGCAGGCCGACGCGGAAAAGGCCGCGCTGGCCGCCAGCCCCGGCAACACCATTGACCACAGCCGCCTCGGCGACGACAACGGCACCGTGTACTGGGATGTGGACTTCACCAACGGCGGCGGCGTCGAAGTGAACGCGCAGACCGGCGCGATCATCGCCGTCGAAGCCGCCGGCACCGACCAGGGCGGCCCGCACGGCGGCCACGGCCCGCGCGGCGGCGCGCCGAACGGTGCCCCGAACACCGCGCCGAGCACCACGCCCGACAGCTCGTCCGGAGTGCAGTAAGCGCCCCGGCAATCACGAAAGGACCAACACTATCGCCACGCGGGTGGGCCGGATCGATCCGGCCCACCCATTGTTGCCGTCGTCTCTCGTTCCGCAGCCCGCGCCGGCGGGCTTCGTTATGGTAGCCCGCCCGTTCACGGGCCGGGCGCTCCCGCCCCCGCAAGGACGCGAAGAATAGCACTTATATCAACAATCTTCGCGTCCTTCGTTGCTGCGTGGTGCATTATGGGCGTAGACGTAGAAGATGTAATCTTGTGAGGTGGTCTCCACGCCCAGATCGTTGAGGCGGCGCAGCAGTTGCGCCCGATGATCGGTGCCGTGGTTCACCACGTGGAGCAGCACCTGCCACACGATGAGGGCGCGGTCTTCGTCCGGCTCCGTTATCGGCGTGTCACACAACATCTCGTCGCGCAACTGGGCCAGATACACGCGCATATCTTGTTCGATGGCGTCCCAGCGGGCGCGCAGGCCGGGCCGCTCGTCGCCGGTCGCGGGCGGCAACGGGCCGGCGGGGGCGACCCCGCGCAGTTCGCTGAACCAGATGTCGTCCACGTCCATGAGATGCACAAGTTGGTCGCGCACGGACCCATGCGAATAGCTCGCGCCTTGCGTGAACTGCTCCGGCGTGAGGGGCGCGACGTAACGATCCCAGATCGCGCGGTTTTCCGCGAAGTGATAGGCGTAGAACTGGCGAAAAGCCTCGGCGTTCATGGCGTCCCTTCCTCCTCAAGACAGATGCGCGCGCAGGAA
>CBJNAR010001054.1:0-1767 GCA_966434075.1 uncultured bacterium | reverse complement strand
TCCAGTCCAAGACCCGGGCCGATACCGGCGGCCCCGGCGCGCACTACACTATCCGGCTCGACGAGGAACCGGGGGCGCCCCCGGCAGCCCCGGCGACCGCGCCGACTCCTGGCGACGGTGTCGCCGCCATCGTCACCGGCAACGGCCAGATCCTGCAACCCCAGACGGGCGACGCGGGCAGCGACGGCCTGCCGGTCTTTGACGCGGGGCCAGCCGATGCGCGCCAAGCCGACAAGCTGTCCCCCAATGCCACCTTTGAACAGGCCCGATTGCTCATCCCCGGCGCGGTCTACCGCCACCTGAACTTCGTCGGTAACCCAGCGGCCGTCGCCTTCTTTGCCTGGCACGCCAAGCCGTTCGATTGCTACGCGGCGCAAACCGGCGACCTCAGCCCCGGCCTGGACACGGCGCTGCTGCTCTGGCGGCCCGCCCCCACGCGGGAAGGCCGCAAGTTGTTGGCGCAGAACGACGACGCGCAGGCGCACTCCGCGAACCTGAGCAGCCGGGTGCGCTGGTGCAATCTCACCGCCGCCGATACCCTGGTGGTCCTGGAGATTCGCAATTATGCCGGGACGCCGGTGGGCGGGGCGGAAGGCAAGAGCTACAGCCTGGCCGTCATCATCGATCCGCCGGCGCCTGCGCCCACAGCGCCCCCGCGGCCCCCCGCGGCGCGTGCCGGGAGCGCCGGAGGGAACGCGCTGACCGGCGATACAGGCCCCGCCCCGGTGCAGCCGCTGACGGTCAGCCCGCCCGCGCGCCCCACCGATCCGCCGACCGCGCTACCGCCCGCGGTCCTCACCGTGCCCCCGGCGGCCCCCACAACGGGGATCCCCGCGGCGACCCCGACCGTGACGCCAACGGCAACCGCCGCGGCCACAGCGACCAGTACGCCTACGCCGACGCCTACCCCGGCGCTCGTCAGTGTGGACGTGGTGGTCTACTTCTCCAATACCACCGGCGCCGGCTACGGGCTGCCCCTCGCCGGACCCGATCCCGGCAGCGGCATTCCGGGCCTGCTGGTGCAGGTGATCGATCTGCACACGAACCACCCCATCGCCGGCCTGGACAGCTTCACCGACGCCTACGGGCACGCCCGGCTGGCGTGGGCCTGGCAGGGGCCGGTGCAGCTTGCCGTGCCGCAGCTCTTGCAAACCCAGCTCGTGCAGGAGCGCGATCTCGGTCTCGACATCACCGGCCCGGCGACCCCGGCGGGCGCCGGCCACCTGTATATGCCGATCCGCATCCAGCCCTATGGACTGCCGATCATCCATCCGTAGAGAGGAGATACTCGCGCCATGACCACTACTCCTCGTGCCGCCGACGCCCCGCCGCTGGTCAGCCCGGACCCGCTGACCCCGGAGGAGCGCAATCGCTTTGCGGAGGTCTACGCCCAGATCCTGGCCGAACGCTTCGGCAGCCGCCCGGCCAGCACACTGCAACGGCTGGAGTTCACGCGCGACTTGCAACAAAGCTGGCGGCGCGGGTGGACCGCCGTAGGCAAGACCTATCGGCAGATCAACCTGAAAACGCCGCGGCGCGTGCAGCCCGCCCGGTTAGCCGGACCCGCCGGCCCAACTCGCGCTCGTGCCCAGATGATCCCGCTCGCCGCCATCGGGGTCGCGGCGCTGCTGTTTATCTGGTTTGTGTTCCTGGGGGGCGGCCGGGCGCTCAGCCAGGCCCGGTTGCCGGCGACTCCCACCCCCTACCCGACCGGCACGCCGAGCACACCCCCACCCACCGTGCCGCCACCCACCGTAGGCGTCGGCG
>CBJNAR010001053.1:0-1773 GCA_966434075.1 uncultured bacterium | reverse complement strand
GCGCCCGCCTGGGCGGCGGCACCATGGCTGTAGACCGCCCAGCGATGGTCGGGCGAGACGGCGAGCAGTTCGGAGGTGGGGGTGCTGAAGGGCAGGCGCCGCGGGGCGGTGCCGTCGGCGTTGGCCCACCAGAGGGCCACCTCGCCGTTATCGCCGGCCATGCGGTAGAAGATCGGGCCGGCATGGTCGCGGGCTTCCTGTAACCGGGTCGCCACATCGCGATACGAGGCCTGGATGTTGGCGGCGGCGCTCAGCGCACGGGCGGCGTCCCACCAGGCCCCGGATGCCGCCGCCGCCACGCCCGCCTGATAGCCCGCTTCCAGTTGGGCCACCTGGGGCGCCAGGCGGGCGCTCAGCCCGGCGGCGTCCCGGTATGACCCGGCGCGCTGGAAGGCGGGCAAGGCCTCGTCGAGGTGCCCGGCGGCCAGCGCCTGCTGGCCCGCGCGGTAGTGCCGCGCCTGGTCGGTGCGGATCGTCTCCTGCCAGCCCGCGACCACGGCGACCGCGAGGATAACCAGCAGGATGCCGGCGCCCAGCAGCAGTTCCCAGGGCAGGCGGCGCCAGCGGGGGAGGGCGGGGGGTGGCGGCGCCGGCACGGCGGGCGCGATCTCCGGATCCAGCGATTCCCCGCAGGCGTAGCAAAAGGTAACGTCGGCGCGATTGGCTGCTCCGCAGAATGGACAGCGCATGCGTGGTCTCCTGACATGGCTAACGGACCCTGGTCTCATTATACACCCAAAGTCTATGAAAACTACAACCTGGGACCGATTTGCGGTTCACCGATTTTATGCTTATGGCGCGCGTTCGTGCACCTGTCCTATTGCGAGACGTGGCACCTTGTGGTAGGATAGCGCGGTAGAGACGGTGCGAGGAGGAGGGGGTTATGCCGCAGGTGCAGGTCAACGGGGCGAACATCTATTATGAAGAAGCGGGCACGGGTACGCCGCTGCTGCTGCTCCACGGGTTGCTCGAAACCGGCGGCAGCCATGCCCACCTGATGCAGACCTTGGCCCGCCACTACCGGGTGATCGCGCCCGACCTGCGCGGCTATGGCCGGTCGGGGCCGGAGCCGCGCACTTTTCCGCCGGACGTTTATGAGCGCGATACCGCCGACATGGCGGCCTTGCTCGATCATCTGGGAATTGCCCAGGCCGTGGTCATGGGCGTGGCCGACGGCGCCGAGATCGCGCTGTTGCTGCCGATCCGCCATCCGGAACTGGTGCGCGCCGTGGTGGCGGTGAGCGTGACCGGCGCTCTGCATCCCAGCTTGCTCGACGTGCTACCCACTCTCGACACCTGGGATACCGCGCCCGCCCCCGACGACACCAGCCCGCGCGCGGACGCGATCCGCGAATATGGCCTGGATGGCGCGCGGGCCATCTGGCGCGGCTGGGCCGGCGCCGTCCGCGACCGGATTGCCGCGGGGGGCAACATCAGCATGGCCGAAGCGGGCCGCATCACCTGTCCGGTGCTCATCATCAACGGGGCCGATGACACGCTCAACACCCCGGCGATGAGCCACGCGCTGGCCCAGGCCATCCCCAACGCCGAACTCCACCTGGTCGCCGACGTGGACCAGCAGATCTACAACAAGCGTCGCCAGTGGCTGGCCGACTTCGTCCTCACCTGGCTCGCCGCCCATTAGTAGACCGTTACACCGATTCCAATGGGCGGCCAGGCCGGTTTGAAACCGGCCCCTACAGCCCTACTTGGGCGGCATGCCGGTTTGAAACCGGCCCCTACAGCGCGCAATTCACGGTGGTCGGTCGCTAG
>CBJNAR010001052.1:0-1783 GCA_966434075.1 uncultured bacterium | reverse complement strand
GTTCAGCAAGTTGGCGATGCCGCAGAGTAGATCACCAAGCAGACCCCCGCCCTGTTGCGCGGTGATGTCGAGGACTACTTCGTTCAGGTGAACATGCAAACCGAGCAAGGTCAGATCGAGCGGCCCCAGGTCCAGGTGCAAGATCTGGCAGGTGGCGGTCGTGTTCGCCATATTGACCGGAAGCTGCACAGCCTGGCCGCTAAGCGTCGCGAGCGTATTACCCGCGGTGTCGGTCACTGTACCGCTCAGGGTACCGTTCGCAACAAGCTGCCCGGCAGAGTTCACCGCGAACCCTGTCAGATTCAGCACGCCGCTAAAGGTTCCCGGCGCATTCGTGATGGTACCTGTGATCGGAACAGTCTTCGGTGTGGGAGTTTTGGCCGCGCTGGGTGCGCTTGGGGCCGCGGCAGCGGCGCTCATTGGGGCGAGGGTGAACGCACTCAGGGCCAGCACTAAAAGGGTCAGGATTCCTCGTCGAAATTTCATTGCGTTTCTCCTTTATCTAGCCGTAGTGGTACATCGTTGGGTTACGGCCTATTGACCCGCCGGCAACACCTCCTGCGTGGGTACCCTCTCTGCAGAATGCGGAAGCCTTGCCGGACGTCTGTCAGGATACATCGCGCCCGCGCTTACTAGAGCAGATTATATGCCACATCTGGCTCAAAAGATATATCAGCACTGATATTATACAGCTAATACCGTAGTCCACTAATGCTAGTAGTAATAAAAGATCAGCCTGCCCGCCGCCAACATTGCCGGTCCAGCGACCTTTCGAGGCACATGTTGCCGCCCGCCCCGGCAGCGAACCCATCTCCGGTCACGGTGTGCTATACTGCTGGCGTAGCGTGTTATATGAAGGAAGCAGAAGACAGGACCCTGCCCGCGCGACAGGGCAACGTAGAGGGTGCCGATGAGTTGGGCGAAATACGCGATTGAAGCCCTGGGCCAGGGGCAAGCGGCCCAGATTAAACCGCGCGGCCACTCCATGCGCGGCAAAGTGAACGACGGCGACCTCGTGACCGTCGCGCCGTGCGACCCCGCCGGGCTGCAGGTGGGCGATATTGTCCTCGTGCGCGTGAAAGGGAACGACTACCTGCACCTGATCAAAGCCATCGACCGGGGCCGGTTCCTCATCGGCAACAACCGCGGCGGCGTCAACGGCTGGGTCGGCCCCCATTGCATTTACGGGATTGCGACGAAGATTGAACCGCGATAGCCATGCAACCGGCGGGCGCGCGAGTTGGCCGGCGGGCGGGCCGGCGCCGTGACCGGCCCGCAGGCCCCCACCTACCGGCCCACCTCCGACCAGTTGGCCGCCATCGCCGCGCGCTATGGCCTCGGGCCGCTGACCGGCCGGCGCGACCTGGCCGGGGGCGTGGTCAACCCGGTGCTGCTGCTCAACGAACGCGCGGTGTTGCGCATCAACGTCCGCACCCCCGACGACCCCAAGGTAGCGAAGGAAGCCTGGGTGTTGGCTCGGCTGGCCGGCGACCCGCCGCCGCTGGGCGTGCGCGTGCCCGCCGTGCTGGGCGCCGATACCCGCCGCACCATCCTGCCCTACGACTACCTGTTGCTCGACTTGCTGCCGGGCCGCCCCGGCAGTGAGGTCTGGGAAAGCTGCACAGAGACCGAGCAGGCGGACCTGTCGCGGCAGTTGGGCGCCATCCTGGCCCGGCTGCACGTGCAGCCCCTGCCGGGCGCGGGCTACGGCGGCTGGAACTCCGTAACCGGCGCCCTGGGCACAGACTCTGACTGGCGCGGTATAGTGGCCAAGCGGGCGGCG
>CBJNAR010001051.1:0-1783 GCA_966434075.1 uncultured bacterium | reverse complement strand
GGAAGGGGCCGAGCGTGCCGTCCAGGTGGATGTAGGCGTTGGGCACCTGCTGGGCCGGGATGACCACCCCCGCGGGCGAGGTGAACCAGACGCGGTTGTCCTCGCCGTGGTGGAAGCCCTGGCCGGTGATCTGGATGGTGTTGCCGATACGGGCGCTCGCGGGCGTGGCCTGGCCGTCGATGCTGCCGGCGGCGTCGCAGGCGGCGTTGGGCGGCGGGGCCGGGGGCAGGACGCGCGTCACACGGAAGTAGCCGATGGCCTGGGCGTGGCTGGTCAGCCCGGCCATGGTCAGCGCCCAGAGGCCCGCCGGGCTATCGGCCTGAGTCTGGAAGGTCACGCCGGCCACCTGCCCCGTGCCGTCCGCCGTGCGCTCGAAGGAGGCGGTATGCACGGTGTTGTCGGGCCAGGTGATCCAGACGACGACCGTTTCGCCGGGCGTGAAGCCCTGGCCGGTGAACGCGAAGGTGGTGCCCTGCGGCCCGCAGGCCGGGGTGACGATCTGGCCCTGGCCGGTGGGGATGCCCGCGCAATCGGCCCCGGTGGCGGGCGGGGCGGCGGGCGGCGGGGCACCGGGGGCCGGGGTGGCGCTCGGCGGCGCGGCGGGGCCGGCCTGGAGGCGCAGCGTGCCCAGCGGGGTGAGCAAGACTTCGTAGGGCGTGCCCGCGTTCTCGGGGTGCAACTCGAACACCGCCCGCTCGAAATACTGCACGGTGTAGGGCTTGCCGTCCACCGCGCTGACCTCGGTGAACTCGTCCGAGATCGGGTAGCCTTGTTCGGCCAGCCCGCCGTGCTGTTCCCAGTAAGCGCGGAACACGCCGCCCAGGCTGTGCCCGGTCTCCGGAAAGGCGCGGGCGTTCTGGGGGTCGGGCTGCTGGCCGGGCGCGCCGGTGGGGTAGAGCGCGCGATAGCGGAAGGTGCCCAGTTGGGCGAGCAGCACGTTGTAGGGCGGGGCGTTCTCGGGATGTAACTCAAAAACCGCGCGCTCGAAATACTGTACCGTGTAGGGCTTGCCGTCCAGCGGGGAAACCTCGGTCCGGGGATCGGAGATGGGATAGCCGAACTGGGCCAGGCCGCCGTTGGCGCGCCAATAGCTCAGGAAGGGGTCGCTGACGGTGTGGCCGGTTTCGGGGAAGGGCTGG
This sequence comes from uncultured bacterium, assembly GCA_966434075.1. Lineage (GTDB taxonomy): Bacteria > Chloroflexota > Chloroflexia > QHBQ01 > JAICKM01 > JAICKM01. The sequence continues at coordinate 644 of CBJNAR010001051.1, read as the reverse complement.
GCCGCCGGCTGGGCTAGCCCGGCCTGCGGAGTCAGCAGCAGCAGGATGAGCAGCGCCGGCCCGCCGATCAGGCGCAGCAGTCGTGTAATGGGGCGCATGGGTATTCAGTATTCCTTTCCGCCCGGAGAGAAGGCGGCGACAATACACCTACCCGCACGCAAGGGGTCGTGCGGCGCGGCGGCGCCCGCAGCGGGGCGCGCCACTATGGCTTGCTGCCCCCATTGTAGCACCCCGGCCCGCGCGCGACAAGGCGCCCGCCTGTTACCTGTTGATCGCACCGCAGAGACGCAGAGGGCGCAGAGACGATTAGAATGAACGGCATTTCGTGTAGGGGCGGGGTGGCTTGCCCCTTTGGATCGCCGCGCCGTCGCTCAATCATAATTTGAACCTCTGCGTGCTCTGCGTCGCTGCGGTGCACAGACGGCGGAGTGAGCAGGTTTTGGGCTGGCAAATGGACAGCGGGCGGGGGTATAGTAGCAGGGAGGCCACGAATCGGGCGCGGCGACGGCGTTGAGGCGCGGGATCTCCTGTTGCGCGCGGATCGCGGCGAGATTGAAGAGCGGGTGCTCGTAGCGGATGCGGCGAATGACTTTGTCGCCAGCGATCGCTTCGGGACGGTCGATCGAGACGAAATAGTTTTCGCG
>CBJNAR010001050.1:0-1788 GCA_966434075.1 uncultured bacterium | reverse complement strand
TCTGCAAAACCTCCAGCCCGCGACGTCCGCCGTGCCCAAATATCCCTGGCTGAATGTCACCGTGTCGCCCACCGCCTATCACTTTGCCCTGACCGTCGTGAGCGGCCAGGTCACGCCCAACCCCACCGTCACCACGCCGCAAATCACCAAGACCACCTCCTACCACAATACCGACCCCGTCACCGTCACCTACACCCCCGACGTGACCTACGAGTACGACCAGATCGCCCAGACCAGCGTGACCGACACCAATGCGTTTGAATCCGGCACCCAGGTGACGTGGGGCGGGCAAGTGGGCTGGTTTGCGGACAAAGCGACGTTCCAGGTCGCCATCAACTTCAAATACGGCTCCACCCATTCGACCACGTCCACGTCGTCGGACACCCAGAAGTACATGTTCTCCGAGAAGCTGACCATCCCGGTGGAGCCGGATCAGTGGGTCACGGTCTCGCTGATCCTCTACACCGACCTCAACGCCACCGCCAACGTCAATCTCGATATGATGCTGGCGGGCACCGCGAACGGCCAGGCGCTACCCGGCGACTACCTGTCCCAGGTGGTCCAGGCCCAGGGCGGCACCGTCCTCAACACGGACGCCGCCTCCTGCACCTACCAGATCCAGGGCACCGTGCAGGCCAATGTCGTCGCCGACAGTATCATTCAAACCTCGCCCGGCACCGAGGCCGGCGCTCCCGCGAGGCAACTGGTCCGGCCCCGCTAAACCGATCCGCCACACCGGGGCGCGGGCGCCTGCCCGCGCCCCGCCCCTGTGCCCGCCCCGGCCCGCTCCCGGCAAACCCCGCGCATATCTTCCCTGGCCGCCGCGACCGGCACCACCCCTCGCACCCCACCCGATCCCGCAAGAACACAAATGTGCAAACCCCATCCATCCAGGGCCACGCGGCCGGCACGAGTCCTATGGTAACGGATGCCCTATCGGTCGTGGCCGGATCGGGACCTGCTGTTACCATCCCATCACCGCCGGCGCCGGCGAAACGTGGGACAATAGAGTGGGAGCACGGGCCTAACCCCCTGGCCCCCTTCCCGGCGCGGGAAGGGGGAAAACTGCTACGCACCGCACCGGGGACAGGTTGGGCGGGCGCCTGTCGTTGCCGCGAAAGCGGGTATCGTATATGATAGCGTTAGTACCCAGCGGCGCCGCCCCGTCGCCAGGTTCGGCGGTACCGGGCGGCGCGGACGGAAGTCGTAACTTTCCGCTTTTCCCGCCGTATATAAGGTGACTAGAATCACACCAGGAGGCACGACCTTTTATGATTGGACAAGGCAAACTGATCGGCGGGGCGCTTATCGCCCTCGGTATCGCCATCGCCGGCGTCCTGGCCCTCTACGGCTTCGCCAACAAAGACACGCTCACCGGGGGCAGCATCGCCCTTGTGTCGGGCTGCGGCATCCTGCTGGGCGTGATCCTGGCCGGGGCCGGGGTCTTCTTCCTCGTCACCGGGCAGAGCGAAGTGCGCAGCTATGCCGAAGTGGAAAAAGAAAAGCATGTGCTCAACGCCGTGCAGACGCAGGGCGAGATCAGCATCGGCAACCTCGCCGTCGAGATGAACACCACGGTCGATCAGATCAAGAAGTACGTCTACGACCTGGTGGGCAAGGGCCTCTTCACGGGCTATGTGGACTGGAAGGCCGGGCGGCTGATTTCGCAGGACGCGACGCTGCTGGCGAACAAGATCCGCGACACCGGCAAGTGCCCCAACTGTGGCGCGCCGCTGAGCCTGGCCGGCAAAGGCCGGGTGATGGTCGGCGCGGAGTGGTCCGAGTGGG
>CBJNAR010001049.1:0-1789 GCA_966434075.1 uncultured bacterium | reverse complement strand
GCCCTGCTCAACGACTGCAAGTACGGCCACGACATCCGCGACAACGTGATCCGCATCTCGCTGCTGCGCGCGCCCACCCGCCCCGACCCCGAGGCCGACCAGGGCCGCCACCGCTTCGCCTACAGCCTCTACCCGCACGCGGGCGCGGCGGGCAGCGGCGCCACCAACTACGAAATCGCGCAGCGCGCCTACACCTTCAACGACCCGGTGCTGGCCGTCACCGGCGACGGGTCCGGCTCGGCGACATCTACGCCCCCACCCCCGCCGCTCGTCGCCCTGCCCGACAACCTGATTATCGAGACGATCAAGCAGGCCGAGGACGGCAACGGCGTCATCGTGCGCTTCTACGAGTGCAACCGCTCCCGCGGCCCGGCCACGCTACAGGCAGGTTTCCCGATCAAGGAAGCTCATATCACCAACCTGCTCGAAGAAAACCAGGAGGGGCTGCCGGTCGAGGGGCAAAGTGTCTCGCTTTATGTCAAGCCGTTCCAGATCGTGACGGTACGCCTGGTCCCGGCGTAGCCGGGATCCCCGCCGTCCGAGCCGGAACGCGGGCGGCGGGGACAAACAGGTAACATCCTACGAAGGAGGATTGTTTGTGGATGAGCGTATTCAGCAACTCCGCTCATATCCGTTGCGCTTCAACCGGGGAGCAACATTAGCCGAATGCAAAGCACTGGAGGGCAATCTCGCGTGTCGGCTCCCTTCGGATCTGCTGGCGGTGTATTTGGATCACAACGGCGCTGATCTGAACGACGAAGATGACGAGGAATCCAAAGATCTACCGTTCCGGTTGATGCCCATCAACGAAGTTCGAGAGTTAAACACATTGATGCAGGAGCGGGAGGTCGCTAAACTAGGCATCCGCCTTTTCTGGACTGATGACAACTCGAATTATGCCGGACTCTATGTTGAACCTCCGCTGACAGGATATATCTGCATTCTCAATCACGAAGAAGCGGATGTATCCCCAGTCTATCGATCAGTGCGGACCTTCTTGGATTACCAATTCCAGGCCGATGATGAGGAACCGGGACCCTATGGCATATTGACGGAGTACCCACGCCTTACGCCCGCGCCGGTAGCTGAGATCGACGCGCAGGATTGGGAAATCGTGCAGATATTGCAACCACGATATGAATCAGCGGATGAGCCGGTACGGACCCAGTATGCCTTTACCATGATGGCCCTCACTCCGGTCGATCACACAGCCGAGCTGTTGGCGTTCCTGCAAGATGACGATATGTGGATTGTCGAACGCGCCTGTGAGATAATAGGAGCACGCCGGTATGCTCCAGCGATCCCGCAGTTAGGGCAAGTCGTTGAGCAGGGTCAGCATAATGGACGGATGGCCGCGCTCTGGGCCTTGGGTTATATTGCTAATGACGCAAGCCGGGAACAGCTTGAACACCTGGCCGCTACATTACCTAGCGGATACCAAAATTACGTGGAAGCAGCACTGGGTCGCGGCGGGCGCCGCGCCACGCTACGGGGCAACAAGCCCTTTTGGCAAATGCTGAGCCGCTGATAGACTACGGAGCGGGTACAGCCACGACCGGACCGGGGCCGGGTGTTCGACCCGGCCCCGCCTTGCCTACCCCGCCGTGTACTGGTATATCGCCCCGGCGTTGCGCCACAGGATGGCTTCGGCGGCGGCTTCGGCCTGGGCCGCGGTGAGCATGTGGTCGGCGACGAGCGCGGCCAGCGTGCGGGCCAGGCCCTGGCGGCCGTGCAGCGCGCCCGCGTAGAACAACTCGGGCGTGCTGTGGGCGTCCGTCGCGAAAAGGAC
>CBJNAR010001048.1:0-1794 GCA_966434075.1 uncultured bacterium | reverse complement strand
GGCAACGGGCCGGTCGAGCCGGCCCCTATAACGATAGACGGGCGGCGGGCCGGTTTCAGACCCGCCCCTACGGCGATTGACGGGCGGGCCGGTTTGAAACCGGCCCCTACAACGTTCGACGGGTGGGCCGATATCAGCCGGCGCGCAAGGGCGCCAGCACTTCGTCCGCCAGGCGCCGCAGCGGGTCGGTGCCGGTGACATGGGTGAAGCCCAGGATGAACTGGCGCACGCCGAGATCGATCAGCGGGCGCAGGGCGTCGCGCCATTGGGCCGAGTCGGCGACGGATTCGGGCAGGCGCCCGGTCTCGATGGTGTAGCTTTGCCGGATCACCGACGGGTCGCGGCCCGCCTCGGTGGCGCTGCGCTGCACGATCTCCCACTTGTGCCGGTAGTCGGCCCGGTCGATGGCGTCCAGCGGGCCGCCGTGATAGCGGTCCCAGATGTCGGCCACGCGCCCGGCCAGGGGCAGCAGCAGCTTTTCGCCGCCGCCCCCGATCATGATCGGCGGGGGCGGATTGGGACGCGGCTCGCAATACGCCTGGGCGATCTGGAAGTGGCGGCCCGTGAAGGTCGGCGCGGGCTCGGTCCACATCCGGCGCATGATCTCCACCGCCTCGGCCAGTTGCTGGATGCGCACGGCGGGCGCCGGGAATGGGTAGCCGTAGGCCGCGTATTCAGCCTCGCGCCACCCCGCGCCGATGCCCATGATGAACCGGCCCCCGCTCAGCACCTGCAACGTGGCGGCCATTTTCGCCAGCAGCGCCGGGTGGCGGTAGCCCACGCCCAGCACAATCGGCCCGGCGTGCAGGCGCGGGAAGCGCGCGGCCAGCCAGGTCAGCGCCGTCCAGCACTCGATCCAGGCGTGCGCTGGATCGTCGAAGGCGTAGAAATGGTCGGGCACCCAGATGGAATCGAAATGCTCGGCCACCAGCGGCAAGATGGCCGGCTCCTCGGCCATCAGCAGCGGCACGCTGGTGTGATCGGGCACGGCGCCGCCGAGCATGAACCAGCCAAACTCGATTGTGTGTGCGCGCTCTGCGGGCATGGTGTTCTCCTCTCCGGCGCCCCCCGGCGCCCCGGCTCAGAACAGGCGGCCCTGTTCCGGGGATCGGCCCCCGGTGGCCCGGCGCAATTCCCCGGCCAGGTAGGCCAGCACGTCCTCGAACTTCTCGTCCGCGATTTCCTTGTAGGAACCGACCAGGAAGCGCGATTTCAGCCGCCCGTAGATGATGGCGTAGGTGAGCGGGACGGCGTTGTGCTGGGTCTCGCGCACCATGCGGTCGACGGCGGTCTGGATCTGGCGCTGGTGGGCCGGGCTCAAGCCCTGTGTGCGTTCGTCGATGCGGGCCACGCGCACCTCCGTATCGTCCTGCCGCGTCGCCAGCGCCTGCTGCCGGCTGGTCAACGACTCCAGCAGTTGCACCGCCTCATCGAGCCGGATCGAGATACCCGCCATCTGTTCGCCGGTCGCGCGAATCGCCTCCATGTGCTCTCGCAAGAACGAGGCCACATCCATCAGCGTGTCGTACTGCTCGGCCAGCGCCGCCAGGCGGGGGTCGGTCGCCGGCACCAGCTGGGTCGTGGGGATGCCGGCGAAGCGCAGGAAGACGCGCATGGCGACGGGGGCTAGCTCTTCCTGGTAGGCGATCACCTTGGCGCGATACTCCTCTTTGATGCGGCTGGTTTCCACGCCCGCCAGCCAGAGGGCCAGCTTATCGACGCGCAGGCAATTCGCCACCTGGCGCCCGCCCGGCGTGTCGAGAAGGCTGGGCAAGCCCGGCTGCACATACGAGC
>CBJNAR010001047.1:0-1796 GCA_966434075.1 uncultured bacterium | reverse complement strand
GCCGGTTTGCATCGACGACCAGCCCGTCGGCGCGTTGATCATCGGCTGGCGCCGCGCGCGGGCCGTATCGGGCGAGGAGCAGCGCCTGGTTCTGGCCCTCGCCGATCAGGTGGCCGGCGCGGTGGCGCAAACGCAGCTTTATGAAGAGACCTACCGCCAGCGCAATTTCCTGCAAAATCTGATCAACCACGCCCCGGCGGGCATTGTCGCGTTCACCCTGCCCGATTTCCGCGTGCGCGAGGTCAACCGCTTCTATCTGCAATTCCTGGAGGAGCCTTTCCGCAGCGGCAGCCGCCCGCTGCAAGGCTTGCGGCTCGACGACTTTCTGCCGCAAGCCACCGAGAACGGGGTGCAGGCCATCTTCGACCGGGTGGCGGCCAGCGGTGAGCCGTTCACGATCCGCGAGTTTGAGTACAAAGGCTTCAGTCGCGGCACCACCTATTGGAACTGGAGCCTGGTGCCGCTGCAAGACACGCCGGACGAGGCGCCCACGGGCTTGCTGCTGCTGGCGGTGGAGAGCACCGAGCAGGTGCTGGCGCGGCGGCGGCTCGCCGCGGCCCTGGCGCGGGCACGCGACCAGGCCGGCGAACTCGAAGCGGTGATCCAGCAGATGGTCGAGGGCGTGGCGATCTGCGACGCCGAGGGCAATCTCACGAAGATCAACCCGGCGGGGGTCGCCATGCTGGGCCGGGGCGTGATCGCCCGCGAGCCGAGCGCCGCGTACCCCGAACGCTACCAGTTGTACGACATGGAAGGCAACCTCTTCCCCGCGGCGAATCTGCCCACCGAGCGCGCCCGCCGGGGCGAGACGGTGCTGGGCCAGGATATGGTGGTGCGCGCCCCCGATGGGCGGGAACGGATTATCAGCGTGAGCGCCGCCCCGCTCATGGATGAGGCCAACAACATCACCGGCGGGGTCGCGGTCTTCCACGACGTGACCAAGGCGCGCGAGGTCGAGCGCCTGAAGGACGACTTCCTCGCCATCGTCAGCCACGAACTACGCACGCCGCTGGCCGCCATCCTGGGCTATACCGATATCATGTTGCGCGGGCTGGGCGGGCCGCTTACCCCCAAGCAGGAGCAAAACCAGCAGTCGATCAAGGCCAACGCGACACGCTTGCTGGCCCTGATCAACGACCTGCTGGATGTCTCGAAGCTGGAGGCAGCGGGTGTCACCCTCAGCGCCGAGGCGGTGTCCTTGCAGCAAGTGATCCCCAAGGCGGTCGCCTGGGTGCAGGTGCTGGCGTCGGGGCGGGGTGTGACCGTGCTGCACCAGGTGCCGGCCAACCTGCCGCCTGTCTGGGGCGATGCCGAGCGGCTGCACCAGGTGCTCACCAACTTATTGTCCAACGCGATCAAGTTCACCCCGGCGGGCGGCACCGTGGTGGTGCAGGCGCGCAACAGCATCTTGCCCGCGGATGCCCCGCCCGATAGCCCCGATTCGGCGTTTGCGCCGCCGGTGGGCGAGAGCATCCTGGTCAGCGTGCAGGACACCGGCGTGGGCCTGGCCGGCGACGACCTGGCCCGCATCTGGGATCGCTTTTACCAGGCCGACTCGACCACGAGCCGGCGCTACGGCGGGACCGGCCTGGGGCTGACCATCGTCAAGAGCCTGGTGGAGTTGCACGGGGGCCGGGTCTGGGCCACCAGCGCCGGGACCGGCAAGGGCAGCACGTTCCAGTTCCGGCTGCCCCTGGCGGCCCACGCGGCGCCGGTCGATCAGCCGGAGGAGACGGGGCCGGATGCTGCCGGGGCGCCTGCGGCGGAGGCTACGGCCACCCCGGCGCCGCCGCTGA
>CBJNAR010001046.1:0-1801 GCA_966434075.1 uncultured bacterium | reverse complement strand
ATTATCTCGGAGGGGCAGTCGGAGCCGGAGCAGACCCGATGGTCGACCGGCCCAACCCCGGCGGCGCTGGCGGGTGGACGAGCGCGGAGCCTGGCTGCCCCCCTTCGAGCGGCTGTCCTTCGAGTCCTGGCGGTCACTGTGGAGGCGCGCCAGTGGTATCCGGGTTGCCCACCTGTTAATAGCCCTTGGTGGATAAGGGTACTGTACATCCTTGCTCCTGACGGCTGCCAATCTCTTTTATTACCTGCACCAGGGCGGCTTGATCACGCCAGGCGCCCTGGTGGCCGGAGATTTCTGTGTCGTGCCCGGCGGGAGCCGCCACCGCACGTTCGCGGTCCCGCGTGAGCAAGGGCCGGGCTACTTTGTGAAGCAGGTGAAGCAGTGGGAGCCGGACACCGGTCAAACGCTACAAACCGAGGCCGGCTGGTTGCGCGCAGCGACGGACGATCCGTTACTGGCCCCGCTTGGATCATATGTACCGCGTTTTTACGCCTATGATCCGGGCAGCCGGGTGCTGGTGGTCGAATGGCTGGCCGGCACACCACTCTCGTTGCACATTGCCCGCCAGGGTAAGCTGAACCTGGAACTGGCGGCCGAATTGGGGACGGCGCTGGGCACCCTCCAGACTCGACTGGCCGCCGGGTGGCCCGGCGGCCACCCTCCCGCTCATTTCGTGCCGATCCGGCTCTGGGTACTTAACGAGGCCGGGTTGCCCACCGGTAGCTCCACGCAGAGTCCCGGCCAGGCCGAGGTGCTGGCCGCCTTACGGCGATACCCGGCGTTCGCGACCCGGTTGGCGGACCTCCGTACCACCTGGGAACCAACTATGCTCATTCACGCCGACCTCAAATGGGACAACTGGCTGCTATGCGGGCCGGCGTTGAAGATCGTGGATTGGGAATTCGCCGGGATTGGCGATCCAGCATGGGACGCCGGCACGCTGGCGCAAACCTTCCTAACCTGGTGGGTAGGCAACGCCGCCAATCCGGAAGCCATTGAACCGGACCCGCCGGCGCAGACACAGGCCGCCATCCGCGCCTTCTGGACCGCCTACATCGCCGCCCGCGGCCTGAACTCGGTCGCCGCGCGACACTTACTCGATCGGACGATTATCTGCGCGGCGGCGCGGCTTATCCAGACCGCCTACGAATCGATGTATCACAGCACTCAGCTTTCAACCATAGCGGTGCGTCTGTTGCAACTAAGCCTCAACATTTTAGAAGATCCGCAGGCGGCCATTCATGAGTTGTGGGGATCGCCCGCCGCGTAGCCGGCACCGATCCTTTGCCGGGATGAAGCCGGCTGGAAACCAACCTGCCACCCAGGCGAATCGGCGCGCGGGACGGCGGGCGGGGCATAAGAAGCGAGGATACGCGACCATGCTGAGCGACTCATTCCCAACACCCGCAACACCGTTTCTCGCCGAGCTAACCGCGTTGATCGGTGCCGTCCAGATCCAGACCCCGAGAGAAATCTTCTTTGCCGCCCGCCCGATCGATCTCGGGCCACCGGACTGGCCGGTCGCGTTTCCGCCTCCGCTTCCACCGCTCTTAACGGGGCTATATTACCGCTTGTACCGCGAAGGCTATTGCGCGCGTTACCAGGGCGCCCCCGCGCCAGATTCCGCGCCTGACGGACCCGACGCGGACTTCATCCGCTCGTTGGAGGCGGCGAATCCGGGTAAGACACGCATGGATGCGGGCTGGCACGTGGTGGGGCCAGGGCCGGATGGGCGATTCTGGTTACAAAAAGGCGGCGTGGCTCGAACAGCGTGGCCGGGTGCATTCTTGACCCACGCCGG
>CBJNAR010001045.1:0-1803 GCA_966434075.1 uncultured bacterium | reverse complement strand
GTCGCCGGCCCCAGCGCGGTGCTGCCGGCCTGGCCTGCCCCAGCGCACGCCGGGCACAGCACAGCGGCTACAGTTTTTACAACTACACCAGGACCGCTAATTATACGCCCGCGCCCGCCCTATTCCTCGCAAACAAGTCCAGGTACCAATTATTGCAGCGCATGATATTACCCTTTGGATATTCAAAGTCTGCTTCCCCCTGGAGGGTAAACCCTGCTTTTTGGCAGATCGCGTTCGAGGGGCCATTGGCGACAGACGGAAAGGCGTGCAGGAACCGGTGTTTCCCTACCGCACGGACCTGCTCCACCACCGCCGCGGCGGCTCGGCCCGCAAAGCCCCGGCCCTGGTATTCCGGGAGTACCGACCACCCGGTCTCCCAAACACGATGGCCCCGCCACTCAGTCTCCCAGTAGCCTATGGAGCCGGCGGCGTGTCGATCAGCACCGGACACTATCACAAACATCTGGCCCTTGCCGGACTCGCCGAGTTGGCAGTACCGCTCATGGCGTTTGCGGATTTGCTCCGGCGTTTCTGGTCCGCCAAGGTGTACCATCAGGGCGGGGTCGCCGAGCAGGCGTTCCAACAGCGGAAGATCCCCATCGGACCAGGGCCGGATCTCGATGTTCGGTTTCTCGTGATCGCTCATGCTGCTCTCCTCTGTCCTCTAGAGACGCAAACAGGCTTCGGCGGCCAGGTGGAAGAGCATCTCGCGGCTCGAATGGGTCGTCCAATCGCGCGAGTCCCACTCGCTGCCGCTCAGGTCGTCGCCCGCGTAGAGCAACTGGCCGAAGGGCACGCCGCGGAACTGGGCCACGGCGAAAAAGGCCGCCGCTTCCATCTCCACCGTGACGCAGCCCTCATCCCGCCGCCGGGCGATCTTGGCCGCGGTCTCGCGGTAGATCGCGTCGGTAGTCCAGGTTCGGGCCGTCGCGTAGGGCACACCGTGGTCCTGCAGCACGGCGACGATGGCCGCCACCGCGGCGGCGCTCGCGGCCACCTCGCGGCCCGGCGGCAGGTAGTGGTACGACGTGCCTTCGTCGCGCACGGCAGCGGTGGGCACGATGACATGGCCCACCGCCACATCGGGCGCCAGCACGCCCGCGCCGCCGCAGGCGATGAACTTGCGGCAACCCAGGGCGATGGCCTCCTCCAGGAACCCGGCGGCCAGCGGCGCGCCCACGCCGGGGTGCATGACGGCCAGGCGCCGCCCGGCGAAGCTGATCTCGTACAGCGGGTGCGCCCCGATCTCGCTGCGCAGGGTGTGCAGAGTCTGCGCCTTGTCCGCGGCGCACACGTCTCGGATGACATCGGCGAAGAAGCAGAGCACACAATGCTCCGGCGCGTCGATGGACCGGATGAGGCGGCGCGGCTCCAGCAACGCCTCCGGGGCGGGGTCAAACTCCAGGATGGGGTATGGTTGGTCCATGGGATTCCTTTCGCCGGGGGTGGCGGTATGCAGCTCCACCGGCCTGTGAATCAGGATGTGCTATAATCGGGCCATCGATTAGCCGTGGGCCTATTCTACACGGAAAGGGGCGCTGCCATGCAACAGGTGGTCGGCATTTCCGAAATCGTGCTCTGGACGGCGGACAAGGCGCGGGCGCTGGCCTTCTACCGCGACCTCCTGGGGTTGGAGGTGATCTCGCCGTCCACGCTCGCCAACAGCTTCCTCAAAGTGGGCGAGGGCCACGCGGGCATCCCGCAGATGATCGTGCTGGTGCCCATGCCGGACGACGTGCGGGCCCGGCCGCGCGGCTACCAGTTGCACCACATGGCGTTGGAACTGCCGGAGGCGGCCTTCGA
>CBJNAR010001044.1:0-1805 GCA_966434075.1 uncultured bacterium | reverse complement strand
GGTCGTGCCGCAGGAAACTGCGCAGGTCGGACAGCGCGGGCAAGAAGGCGCCCAGCCGGTAATAGAGCAACCCGCGCTCTTTCAATTCCCAGACCGCGTCGGGATGCACCAGCAGTAGCCGGTCCACCACCACCACGGCGCGGTTATAGTCGCGTCGCTGCAAATAGATCGCCTTCAGGTTGTTGAGCAGGCGGGCCAGGATCTGGTGGCGGGTCATGGGGGTGAGAAACTCGCCGGAGAAGGTGAACTCGGGACCATAGAGCCGGCGGAAATGGGCCGCGCAGTCGGCCCGTGTGAGCAGTGCGCCGTCGTTGAAGGGGTCGATGAAGAGTTCATCGGCCTGGGGCCGGCCATAGCGACCAGGGCCGTTGCCCACGCCCGGATACTGGACAATAAAGTGCCCCGGCATGCCCACGCCGAGCAGGCGCAACCCCAGCCGGGCCGCCACTTCCATGTAGACCAGCGAGATCGTGATCGGGATGCCGGTGCGACGATCCAGCACCTCGTTCAGGAACGAGTTGCGCGGGTCGTAATACTCCTCGCGGTTGCCGCGGAACCCCCGTTCCGCGAAGAGCACGGTGTTCAGCGCGGTGATGATGGCGCGCGGGGCTGCGACCGGCGCGATGGGCCGGCGACGTGCCGGGGCGGCGGGCACCAGTCCCAACCGCGCCCGCACCAGGTCGGCCAGGTCGTCCAATTGGGCCAGGTAGCCCTCAATATCGAGCGTGGGGTATTCTTCCTGCGCGATCAGCAGGGCGGCACGGGCCAAGTCGATATCCGCGTCGGCCTTCCGGACAAGATCAGCGAAGGCACGGCGCACAGGTGAGGGGGCGCTCATCGCCATAGGGGGCTGCTCCTCTACCAGATGCCGTAACCAGGTTCCATCGCGGGTCACTCACCGCCAACCTGAGGTGCTTCATTATAAACCATCACGCCCCCTGGCGGCAAAGCCACCAGCCCGCGACCGGGGATGGGAGGTCAAAGAAAGGTTAAAAACCGCCCCAAACCCCCCTTCCGCTGCAACCGGCGGCGCGCCTGGCCCGTTCCCTCGGATAGTGCGGGTTCCGGCAACCTGCCCGATACATACGATGAGCAAGTCCTGCCAACCACGATCTGTCATTCTGAGCGCAGCGAAGAATCTCCGTCTTATAGCTCAAGAGACGGGACTCTTCGCTGCGCTCAGAGTGACAAATGGGTGGCGCGGACTAATGAGCGATAGAAAGACCTTTGCCCCTATGCCCTTGACTCGCCGGCGCCGTCCGCGCGCGCTGTTCGTCCTCTTGCTGCTGGCTGTGCTCACCCTGGTGCCGCCTGCCCGCCCCGGTGCGGCGGCCCCGGCGTCCGCCGCCCTGCCCTTCGATCTCTATAGCTCCTTCCTGTGGGGCGTGGGCACGGAGGCCGACCAGGTGGGCGACACGCCCTGGTTGCACGACACCCCGGCCCGCATCCTGACCTGCTGGTTCAACCGCCACGAAGACCTGCAAGTCTTCAAGTACTGGCACGACGTGGGGCACCTGGCCCGCTGGCAGATGGACGGCTACATCATCCACGTCGTCACCTGGGAACCGCTGCCGATCACCCACGGCAGCTACCACACGTCCGCGCAGTGGCTCGACGACATCAGCACGCTGGCCGGCTACCTGGCCGGGCCGCCCGGCCTGCCGCAGCCGCCCACCGTCCTCTGGTCGCTGGCGACCGAGTTGCAGACTTACGCCCACCCCGAGAACGTCTGGAACGACCAGACCGCGCCCTACTACACGAAGTTGCAGGCCAACCTGCTGGCCGCCCGCGACCGCATCAAGGCC
>CBJNAR010001043.1:0-1807 GCA_966434075.1 uncultured bacterium | reverse complement strand
CAGCGACGATCCCGCCTGCCGTTTCTCGGCCTGGACCTATGCCAGGGATCGCTGCCAAGAGATTTGCTCGCGCTAAAGCCGAAACACGACCGGAACACACCTCGCTACATCATCCACGTTACCCATCCAGCAGACTGCACGCGTTGCGGTGCGGCGACGGGCGGGCCGCGTACGTGCGCGAAAGCGGGCCGGTAGGGGCGCCGCCGTTCCCCGGCGTTCCAGAACCCGGAGCTTGACAGCCGTTCGTTGCCGCCACGATCTGCCGGGCAACAGGAGGAGCGAATCATGGCCGGGCTATTCTACGCGTTGATTACCGTCCTTGGTTGGGGAACATGGCTGGTGCCGTCGCAAAAGGTTGTATTTCCCAGCCAGCAAATCAAGACCTTGTATGTGGTGGCGACCAATCTCGCGATTGCAACGGTGGTGGCGCTCGGGCAAGGCAGCCTGGGTGGGCTGAGTACCGGCACGTTCTGGCTGACCCTGATCGGCGGCGTGATCTGGGCCGGCGGGGGCTGGGGCGCGTTTACCGCTACGAACGAACTGGGGATCGCCAAAGCGTTCGGCATCTGGGCTCCGCTCAACATCATCGTCAGCCTGATTTGGGGCGCGGTCCTGTTCCAGGAATTTGTGAACCTGAGCGCGGGGACTATCCTGTGGCTGGGCGTCGCGATTCTGATCATTCTGGTGGGCGTCCTGCTGATTATTTTCTCGAAGGGCCCCGGCGCGGGCGGCCAGGATCACCGGGCCCTGCGGTGGGGCCTGACCGGGGCGGTGGGCGCGGGCGTTCTGTGGGGTAGCTATTTCATTCCGGTGAAATATTCGGGTGTGTCGGCGTGGGCGGGTGCCTTTCCGTTAGCGATCGGCATGGCGGTTGGCGGCCTGATTCTGGCACTGCTGTCGCGGCAATCGTGGAAATTGCCGGCGACCGGCGATTACGTGCGCGCCTGTTTGACCGGTGCGCTCTGGAGCGCGGGCAATTACGGTGCACTGTTGCTGATTGGTGAAATAGGGGCGGGCAAAGGTTTCACCATCTCTCAGACTTCGCTCGTCGTCAGCGCGCTCATCAGTATTTACTGGCTGCATGAACCGCCGCCCAAAACCCGCGCGGCCCGGTGGACCGGGATCGGGTGCGTCCTGGCAACCATCGGGGGGATTGTGCTGGGCAATCTGAAGTAGCAGCAGGGACGGGAAAGCCGAACACCCCCGGTGACATGTCACCGGGGGTGCCCATCGTATGCGATCAGCGACGGCGGGGAGCACTTGCCGACCGCGGCCACGTCCGACAAGTATCTTCTGACTGCCCGTCCGCCCCACGCCGCTGCACTCTTATTATCGCATTCCTGCCTTAAACTCAGCTTAATCCTCGCGCAGAGTCTCATTAAAAGATCGGGGCGCGTCCGTCGCCGCCGCCTCGGCGATCCGATCCAGGGCCGTGGCAAGGGTGGTGGCCTCGTCGGGACTGAGATAGCGCCCGAAGTGGGCGGCGATGCCGCGGGCGTAGACCGGCCATGCCTCGCGCAGTGCGGCCAGCCCCTCGGCGGTGAGCACGGCGTAGGCCCCGCGCCGATCGGTGGGCGCGACTTCGCGGCGCAACAGCCCCTGCTTCTCCAGGCGGTCCACCAGGCGCGTCAGCCCGCTGTTGCTGAGCACCACCTGGCGCGCCAGCCGGCTCATGCGCAACCGGTGCCCCGGCGCTCCGGCCAGCTCGATCAATACGTCATACGAGCCGAGCGGCAGGCGCCCGGCCCCGGCCAATTCCGCGTCGATGCGCCCGATCACCCGCGCGTGGGCCGTGAGAAAGGCGCGC
>CBJNAR010001042.1:0-1808 GCA_966434075.1 uncultured bacterium | reverse complement strand
CCTACGGCATGACCGAGACCTCGCCGGTGTCGTTCCAGAGCCGGGCCGACGACCCCATCGAGAAGCGCGTCAGCACCGTGGGCCGGATCATGCCCCACCTGGAGTGCAAGATTGTCGATCCGGGCACCGGCGCCGTGGTGCCGCGCGGCACGCCCGGCGAACTCTGCACCCGCGGCTATTCGGTCATGCTGGGCTACTGGAACAATCCGGAGGCCACCGCCACGGCCATCGACCCGGCCCGCTGGATGCACACCGGCGACCTGGCGACGATGGACGCCGAGGACTATGTGAACATCGTGGGCCGCATCAAGGATATGATCATCCGCGGCGGCGAGAATGTCTACCCGCGCGAGATCGAGGAGTTCCTCTACACTCACCCGGCCATCGCCGACGTGCAGGTGATCGGTGTGCCCAGCAAGGCCTACGGCGAAGAGATCATGGCCTGGGTCAAGCTCAAGCCCGGCGCGGAGGCGACGGCGGAGGACGTGCAGAGCTTCTGCCGGGGCCGCATCAGCCACTACAAAATTCCGCGTTATGTTAAGTTTGTGGATAACTTCCCGATGACTGTCACGGGCAAGATCCAAAAGTTCCTCATGCGCCGGCAGTCCATCGACGAACTGGGCCTCGAAAACGAGATCCAGGCAACGGCGTAGCCCTCGCGGCGGCAGCGATACCAGGACACCGCGAAGGCGCGAAGAACGCGAAGGCAATTTATGTTAGCTCTGTTCTTCGTGCCCTTCGCGCCTTCGCGGTGTAGCCACGGACGGATCTCAGGTAGCCGCCTTGCGCGTATTTGCGGAGAGGGGTTATACTACCAGCCGAGGTGTTTTGTGCCGTAGCCCGGAGGAAGCGTGATGTCGATTGAAACCGAGAAAGATCTGACCGCCCTGCGCCGGATCGGGGAGATCGTGGGCCTGACGTTGCAGCATATGCAGGCCCAAGTGCAGCCGGGCATGACCACCCGCGACCTCGATGCCATCGGCGGCGCGTTCCTGAAGAAGTATGGCGCGCGCCCGGCCCCGCTGCTGGTCTACAAGTTCCCCGGCATCGCCTGCATCAGCCTGAACGAGGAGGCGGCGCACGGCATTCCCAGCGACCGCACCATCCGCGAGGGCGACCTGGTGAAGCTCGACCTGTCCGCCGAACTGAACGGTTACTTCGCCGACGCCGCCGTGACGGTGCCCGTGCCGCCCCTGCCCACCCGCAAGCAGCAGTTGTGCGACTGCGCCCGCGCCACGCTGGATGCCGCGCTGAACGCCGCCCGCGCGGGCGCGCCGATCAACCGCATCGGCGCTGCTGCCGAGACCACCGCCCGGCGCTACGGCTTCCAGGTGGTGCGCGATCTCTGCGGCCATGGGGTGGGACGCGGGCTGCACGAGGCGCCCTCGGTGCCCAACTACTTCGTCCCGCGGGCGAAGCAGCGCCTGACCGAAGGGCTGGTCCTGGCCGTCGAGCCGCATGTCGCCGCGGGCCGCGACGCCGTGGTGACCGACGCCAACGGCTGGACGATCAAGACACGCGACCGCAGCGTGGTCGCCAACTTCGAGCACACCATCGTCGTCACGCGCAACCGGCCGCTGCTCGTGACCGCCGTTTAGGCCCCGCCCGGTGCCTGTGATGCCCCTGGAGATCCGCTTGCCCGTCCCGCATCTGCTGGGCGGGCATTGCGCATCGTCGGCCTTCCGCGACCTCGTCACCTATTACAGCCCGCCCGGCAGGACTACCCTGCCCAGCGAAGCGTTGCTGTTCGCACTCTCCGGGGGGCTGGACTTTCTCTACTGGCGGCGACCGGGCGGCGACCCCCCCAC
>CBJNAR010001041.1:0-1810 GCA_966434075.1 uncultured bacterium | reverse complement strand
GGCGAAGGATTGGTCCTGGGGGAAGCTGGCGGGCAGCAGGGCCGCGCTGGTGGTCACGTAGAGCCCGCCGACGGTCTTGCCGGGGCTGAGGTCGGCGTACTCCTTGCCGGTGCGCACGCCGGTCCAGAGTTGCACCTCCGCGGAGTGGTCGCTACCGGGCGGCGGCGCGCTGATGACGAGCGTGCCGGGCTGCTGGTAGACGCGATAGCCCTCGGCGCGCGCCGTGATGATCAGGCGGTAGGTGCCGAGCACGGCGGCGGGCACGGGGGGCGCCGCCGTGGGCGGCAGGGCCGTCGGCGAGGGCGGGGCGGGCGCGGCGGCAGCCGTCGCGGTCGCGGCGTCGTTCAGGGCCAGGGCCGTGTAGGTCGCGTAGATGGCAGCGTTCGAGCCGGAAGTGGGCGTCGCGGGAGCGCTGGTCGCGGTCGGCGCTGCCGTGGGCGCGCCCGGCGTGGCGGTAGCGGCGGGCAGGGTCGCCGTGGCGGGCAGGACGGGCGTGGCGGGCGCCGCGCCGGAGTCGCAGGCGGCCAGCAGCACCAGCAGCCCCCCGGCCAGGATGGCCCGCCGGGCGGAAGGCAAGGACAATGGGGAACGCAACACCGGCGGGGTCTCCTGTGGGGCGCGGGTAAACGAAGCGGTCCGGGCGCCCGGCCCGGACCGCTGCCCATGCGGGCCGCCTGCTTAGCCCTGGCGGGCCTGCTGATAATGCTTGTTGACTTCGTCCCAGTTCACCGTGTTCCACCAGGCGGCTAGATAGTCGGGGCGCTTGTTCTGATACTTCAGATAATACGCGTGCTCCCACACGTCGCAGCCCAGGATCGGCGTCTGGCCTTCCATGAGCGGGCTGTCCTGGTTCGGCGTCGAGGTGACGCTGAGGTTGCCGTTGCGGTCGGCGACCAGCCAGGCCCAGCCGGAGCCGAAGCGCCCGGCGCCCGCGGCGTTGAACTTGTCCTTGAACGCCTGGAAGCTACCGAAGGTCGAGTTGATGGCCTGCGCCACCGCGCCGGTCGGCTCGCCGCCGCCGTTGGGGCCCATGATCTTCCAGAAGAAGCTGTGGTTGGCGTGGCCGCCGCCGTTGTTGCGGACCGCGGTGCGGATGTCCTCCGGCACCTGGTTGATGTTGCGGATCAGGTCTTCGACGCTCTGGTTGCCCAGTTCGGGGTGGCCTTCGAGCGCCTTGTTGAGATTGTTCACGTAGGCCGCGTGATGGCGGTCGTGATGGATCTCCATTGTCTTGGCGTCGATATTGGGCTCCAGCGCATCAAAGGGATATGGTAAGGGGGGAAGTTCATAAGCCATGGGTACACCATCCTTTTATATAGTGGGCCGGTACAGCACCGTAGCCCGGCCCTGGGTCACAAAATCACAAGCCGCTCTTAAAGAGCTAACATAGTGCCAGCAAGAATCGATCCCATAGCTTATTCGACATCGGCCCAGTAGCGCCCGTGCAAGCCCTCGCGCAGCGCTTTCTTGATCGCCCGCGTGTGGTCGCGCATATGGATGCCCATGATCTTATAGATGCCTTCGACGCGCGTTTCACCCAGCGCGGGGTGCCACGCGGGGGCGGCTAATTCTTCCGCGGTGTGTGTTTTCAGGGTGCGCAGCGTCCGGGCCCGCTCCTCGGTCAGTTCGAGGCGCAGCGCGGAGGGCGGCTGGGTGGCACGTTTCTCGACCTGGCGGCGGTTCCAGAGGTTCAAATCGAAGGGCGAGCCATCCTTGCCACGAGCGATCAGGTCACCGACGGGGCGTTGCTCGCGGGCCCCCGCCAGCGCGCGGTCGATCAACACGTTCATGCTCGACTCGGCGGAGGCCA
>CBJNAR010001040.1:0-1811 GCA_966434075.1 uncultured bacterium | reverse complement strand
AAGGAGCGCGTGCCCGAGGTGCACACGGCGCACCTGCGCGTCAGCGGGCCGGGCGCCGCCATCCGCGGCTTCACCGTCGCCAGCGAACGCTCGTACCTGGCCTTCGGCGTCGTGACCGGGCTGTTGCTGCTGGCGCTGCTGGCCGATGGGCTGTGGCTGCGCCGCGCGCGAGGTGGACCCGGCACTTGAGCAGCCCCCCGCCCGACCGGGGCCCGTCGCCCCCGGAGACCCTCACCGGGGGCCGCCCCACGCGCATCCTGCGGACGACCACCCTGACTCCGGCGCCGCCCCGCGCCCCGGCGCCCGCCGTGCCGCGGCCCGCGCCCCCGCCACCGCGGCCCCGCGTGGGCGATTTCCTGCGCGTGCCGCTGCTGCTGGGCCTGCTGGCCGTGGTGCTGGGCCTGGTGGGGGCGCTCAGCTACGTGGACCGCTTCATCAACCTGGGCGTCACCTGGGGCGCCGAGCAAACGCCCATCGCCGGGACCGGGGTGAACCCGCTCGGCGTGAACGTCTTCCTCGAAAAAGAGGCCGACCCGGAGGCAGTGCGGCGCACGCTGCGCATGGCCCGCGACGCCGGCTTCCACTGGATCCGCCAGGGCTTCGTCTGGAGCGACATCGAGATCGACGGCAAGGGCGACTACGTGGACCGGCGGCCCCCCGGCCCGGCCCATTCGGCGTGGGACAAGTACGACTTCATCGTGGACCAGGCGCGCGCCTTCAATCTGGAGATCGTGGCCCGGCTCGACGCCACCCCGGCCTGGGCGCGGCGGGCGCCCGACCCGAACAACCCCTGCGGCGGCACCCAGGTCGATTACTCGCACGCGCCGCCCGCCAGCGTGGACGATTACGCCGACTTCGTCAAGGCCGTCGTCTCGCGCTATAAGGGCAAGGTACGCTACTTCCAGATCTGGAACGAGCCGAACCTGATCGGCGAGTGGCCGCCGCAGCCCAATGCCGCCGCCTATACCGCACTGCTGAAAGCGGCCTACGAAGCCGCCCACGCCGCCAACCCCGACGCGGTGATCCTGATGGCGCCGCTGGCCCAGACGCACACCGGCGACCAGTGCAACCCCAACGACATCCTCTACTTGCAGGCCATGTACGAGGCGGGCGCCAGGCCCTACTTCGACATCGCCAACGTCATGGACTACGGGCTAAACTACTCGCCCGCCGACCGGCGCACGGATCTCGACCGCATCAACTTCTCGCGCCCGGTGCTGGCGCGCGACGTGATGGTGCGCAACGGCGACGGCGCCAAGGGCATCTGGGCCAGCGAGTACGGCTGGGTCAGCCTGCCGCCCGACTGGGACGCCGACCCGGCGAATAAGCCGGGCATCTGGGGCAGCGTGACGCCGGAGCAGCAGGCGAACTACCTGATCAGCGGCTACGACCGGGCACGCAGCGAGTGGCCCTGGATGGGCGCGATGTTCGTCTGGTTCCTGCGCGACCCCGCGCCCCTGCCGCACGAACCCCAGCCCTATTTCGCCATCCTCAACCCCGACTGGAGCCAGCGCCCGGCCTACGGCGCTATCGCCCGCTACAGCAAGCGCTTCCCGCTGGCCGAGACGGGCGCGGGCCTGCCCGACAACCCAGCCGTGACGGTGGCCGGGCCGTGGACCAAGGCGGCGCCGGAGGGCCGCCCGGTCTACACGGCGACCACGGCCAGCAGCACCGCGACCCTGACCTTCGAGGGCAACATCCTGGACCTGGTGTTCGCGCCGGGCGCGAAACCCGCGCCGGTGCAGGTCGAACTCGACGGCGGGCCGCCGCCCGGCTGGCCGGTGGACGGCACGGGCCGCGCCCTCGCCACC
>CBJNAR010001039.1:0-1818 GCA_966434075.1 uncultured bacterium | reverse complement strand
AAAGCCGCGTAGTTACGTAGCGCCTGCTCCATCTCCGCCGCCGAGGTAAACCGCGCCGCAGGGTTCTTCGCCAGGGCGCGCAGCACGATGCGCTCCAGTTGCGGCGGGATCATCGGGTTCAATTGGCGCGGCGGCGTGGGCGGCTCGTTGATGTGCTTGAAGGCCATGCCCACGTCGTTGTCGGCCTCGAACGGCGCGTGCCCGGTCAGCATCTCGTAGAGCGTCACGCCGACCGAGTAGAGGTCGGACTGCACGCGCGCCCCTTCGCCCCGCGCCTGCTCCGGCGAGAAGTAGGTAGCGGTGCCCAGGGCCATACCCGCGCCGGTCAGCGACAGGTCGCTGGCGCCCTTGGCGATGCCGAAGTCCACCACCTTGACGGTGCCCTGTGGCGTGATCAGCACGTTGCCCGGCTTGATGTCGCGGTGGATCAGCCCGTTGCGGTGGGCATATTCGAGCGCGGAGAGGATCTGCGCGGCGATCTCCACCGCCTGGTCCACCGGGATGGTGCCCTCGCGGGCGATCAGGTCGCGCAACGAGACGCCCGGCACGTACTCCATGACGATATAGGGGCAATCGCCATCCTGGCCGACATCATAGACCGACGCGATATTGGGGTGCGATAAGGCCCCGGCGGCCTGCGCCTCGCGGGTGAACCGCTGCTGGAACAGCGGGTCGCTGGCGTACTGCTCGCGCAGGATTTTGACGGCCACGGTGCGGCCCAGCACGCGATCGCGGGCGCGATAGACGAGGGCCATGCCGCCCCCACCCAGGATGCCCTGCAACTCGTAGCGTCCGTTCAGCACCCGACCCGCCATACGGTCGGCCATGGGTAGTTCTCCTCTTGCTCAAAAACCGCAGTCGCGGGCCGCCGCCCGCCGCTGTAATTCTACGATATTATCAGCCGCGCCGTCGCACGGCCAGCACCCCGATCGTGCCCACCGCCACCAGCACGCACGCCGCCGCCACGAGCAAAATCGTGTTCAGGTTGCTGCCCTCCGCCGGCAAGGATGCGGAGGCCGCCGTAGCGGTCGCCGCCGGCGCGGAAGTGGCGGCAGCCGGCGCCGCCGTGACCGGCACGGCGGGCGTGGCGCCGGCAGGCTGCGATTGCGCCGGCGCGGGGCTGGCCGTGGCGGCCACCTGCGGCTGCTTGTAGGGCAGCGCGGCCCGCCAGGCGCTGTCCACCCCGTCCGTGTCTGTCCCAACGCCCGCCTGCAACGCCTCGTCATAGGTCACGCCGTCGCGGAAGGCGGTCAGCACGGCGCCCACCTTCGCCGCCCCGTAATGGTCGATCATAAAACGGACGACACTCGCGCTCTCGGCGTAGGAGAGTGTCGCCGCATCCGGGTCCGCCGGGAAGGACCCCTGCAACGTGCGCAGCCGCAGCAGCTTGCCCTGTTCGGCGGCGGCTTTTAGCTGCGCATCCATCTCGCTGTCCTGGACCTCCTGGTTGTAAATCGCCAGGCCCTCGTCCAGCCAGGCGGGCGGCGTGTTGTACGGGTTGCGCGTTGCCTGGTAAACCACCAGGTGGCTCAACTCGTGCGGCACAATGCGCCGGATCTCGTGGTCGGCGTCAAAGGCCGGGTCGATCAGGGCCGCCACCACCCCGTTCTGCACGAACGCCTTGCCGCCCACCCACTCCGGCAGATTGGGCGGCAGCGCCGAGGTGAAACTCGCGTCGTCGGGATAGACCCAGACCTCGACCGGCAGGGTCAGCGTGAGGCCGAAGCCCGCTTGCAGCCGATCCAGCCCGGCCACCGCCGTCTTGCGCAGCGCCTGGCCGAAGTTCGCGCCGCCCTTGTACCAATGGACGCGCAGGTT
>CBJNAR010001038.1:0-1819 GCA_966434075.1 uncultured bacterium | reverse complement strand
CGCGCCGGGACCGGCGCGCTCCCGCAGGCGCTGCCGCCGCCCTGGCCTCCGTTCGCGCTGTAACTCCAGCCGATCCCATAGGCGTCTTCCGGCGAGCATCCCAGTTGCCCAATCGGCTCCAGCTTGGCCCCTCCGCCGCCCGTCAGGTAGGTGATGAGGCTGCCGGCGTTGGGCGCGGTGTTGCGCTGGTAGATATGGGCGTGGCCGCTGAACGCGATGGCGACCCCATAGCGGTTGAGCAGGCCTTCCAGGCTCTGCGGCCCGCGCAGAAACGTATCCGCCGGTTCAGTGCTGTTATCTGAGTAGAGTGGATAATGGAAGAAGGCGAACTTGAGCCCCGCCGGATGGCCGGCCAGGTCTTGTTGCAGCCATTGGTACTCGGCACTGCCGGCGGTCCAGTGGTAGGCGTAATCGTTGGCATACACACTCGCGGTGCCTTCGTTGGCTTCATCCCAGGTGGCTTCGAGCATGTAGAACCGGGCCACGCCCGCGTCGAAAGCATACCAGGTGCTTGGGTAGACCGCGGACCGGGTGCCGTTGAGGCAACAGTAGGTCTCCATGGTGTAGCGCCCGCCGGAGGTCGCCACGGCCTGGCTTTGCGGCCAGTTGAGCAGGTGCGGATGATAGGTATCGGCCCGGCTGAACCCGTGGTTGCCGATACTGGGGAACAACGGCAGGCGCGCGCCCACCTTGGTCCAAAAGAGCGGGCCGAACACCCCGCTGAGGTTGGTGCCGGTTTGCCGCAGATCGCCGTAGTTGTTCTGGCTGCCCGACGGGTAGGCGTTATCGCCGACGGTGAGCGCGAAGCGGGCCCCACTGCTCGCGAGTTGGCGCAACAGGTTGGCCTGATCGGGATTGGCGCCGCCGGCGTCCACTGCGCCCCAATCGCCGAACACCGCGAAGCTGAACGGCTGGGACGCCCCGGCGGGGATCTGGGTCCAGAACTGGGGCGCCGGATCGCTGCCGAGCAGGTCGGTGCTGCCCAGGTAGACGCGATAGCAGTACTGGGTATTCAGCGTGAGCGTGAGCGGCACGGTCCACTGATAGGTGGCAACCCCGTTGACACTGATCGGGGTGCGAGTCGCGGGGGCCGTGTGGGCGGTGCAGGACTCACTCCCGACCCGGCCCCAGGCAATGCTGCCGGTGGGGGCGGAGCGATCGGTCGCCCAGTTGACGCTCGCATAGGGCCCGACCACGTCTGTCAGGTAGGGATACCGCCGCAACGCGCCGGCATACGTCAGCGGGGCGTCGGGGGCCGGCAGCGACGGCTGCGCCATCGGGAGCGGACCGGCCGGACCGGGGCCAACCTGCGCCTGCACGGACTCCGTGGGGGCCGACTCGTGTCCGGCCACGTCGAAGGCGGTCACGGTGTAGTGGTAGACGGCATTGGCAGGCAGAGCGGAGTCCACAAAGCGGAGGGTGCCGCCGTCGACCGTCGCCAGAACCTGCCCATTGCGCCGCAACCGGTAGGCAGTGACATCGGAGTCATCAAGGGCCGCTGCCCAATCGAGCAACACCCAGCCGGCGCCGCCGACCGCACTCAAGCCTTCGGGCGGGCTGGGCGGCGTGCGGTCGGGCAGATCGGGCAGGGCAGGAGTGCGAATCAGCACAGTGGGCAGGGATGCCCGTCCCGCCGCGCCGCCGGCCGGTTCCAGTGTGTAGCGATAGAGCGTCCCCGGCTGCACGCCGCGATCAGTGTAGCGCGTCGTGCCGGCCGTCAGGGTGGTCAAGAGTGCCTTGTCGCGGCGCAGCAGGATGGGCTGGGTACCCGACACAGCCGGGGACCAGGTCAAGTCGATCTCGCTGCCGCTGACGGCGA
>CBJNAR010001037.1:0-1828 GCA_966434075.1 uncultured bacterium | reverse complement strand
GGTCGGGCTGCCATCCACGCGGTCGATTCGTCTGATTCTTGATCGCACCATAGCTGCTATTATAAGCCACAACCGCGCGCCCGGCCAACCTCTCCCCCCGCCCCTCCCCGCCGCGGGGAGGGGAGATGGCGCCCTGGACCGGTGCGCGCTACCGTCGCCCCCTTCCCGCCGAAGGTCTTCTTGGCTTCTCATCTTCTCGTCGTCACTCAGCACTCAGCACTCAGCAATGTGCTACGCACCGCTGACGCGATCAGCACTCAGCACTCGTTGGGCGCAGGCGTTGCAGCGCGCGCGCCAACCGGCCCACAAACGCCAGCCCCAACAGGAAGAATTCAGCCGCGGTGGCGCTCACGACCAGGGCGACACCGATGGACAGCAGGAACACGACCGGCGCGATTGCCGACCGGTAGGTGTTGTAGCGGATCACGTCCGCCGGCACAGCGGGAGCGATCAGGCGCCGGCCCCGGATGGCGTAGAGCCAGAGGGCCAGCTTGAACAGCGCGGTGAGGATCTGCACCCCATCATAGAAAATGACGGCGAAGGGCTGGTCGCCGTACTGGGCGAGCAGCGTCGTCGGCACCGGCATGAAGGCGATGAAGAACAGGAACGCGAGATTGAGCCAGATGAACCGGTAGTCGTAGCGCGCGATGTACTGGAAGGTGCGATGGTGGGCCACCCAGTAGGTGCCGATGACGAAGAAGCTGAGCGCGTAGGCGAAAATCTGGGGCCTCATCGCGCCCAGCACGGCGGGCCACGGCCCCGGGCCGAAGGGGTCGACCGGCGCGGGCGGGTGGATGTCGAGCACGAGCAGGGTAATGGCGATGGCGAACACGGCGTCGCTGAAGAAGATGAGCCGTTCCAGGCCCAGGCTCTCCTCGGCGGCGGGTTCGGCGGGCGGCGGGCGCACAGCCATGGCGATCGGCGGGGCAAGCCCGCGCTCTCCTTCCGGGTAGACTCGGGTGTGGCGCGTGTGGCGGGGCTATTATAGCGCAGGCGCGCGCGTTTGCCCAGCGGGGCGGAGCAGCATATCTACTCTTCCGCGATTCCCAGTAAGCGGCCTTTCTCCGGCAAGGCGCCCCCTTGCAGCCAGGCAACGATATCGGCGGTGCCGGGATGGACCCAGGTGATCGCCTGGAGTTCGCCCAGCGTGCGCGCGGCTGTGGCAAACAGGGTCCGGGCCGCGTCATCGCACGAGGCCACCGTGCGATCCGTCTCCAGGGCAGCGATAATCAGGTGGAAATCCTTCTCCATGGCCGCATGGTCGCGCGGGCGCGCCGGCAGTCTTGCCAGTTTGTCCAGGAGCTCTGCATACGGGGGCGGGTCCGCAATCAGATAGAGCTTGCGGCGCGCGACCATCGATGCGCGCCAACTCCGGGCAAAATCGGACTGATGGATGTTCCACTCTTGAATGATGGCGGGAGTCATCACCACGCGATGGCTAATGGTCAGCACCGCGGACAGGAAATCCCGGCACTGTTTGGACAGGGGAAAGGTCGCCGCGGGGCCGCCGGCAGCGCGGGCGACAGAGGCATCGATGACCAGGCGCCGCGAGACTTTCGCCATCCTAGCGCGGGAGCAGGCGCGCTTCCGCCGCGTCCAAGTAGCGGCTCTCCGCGTCCAGCACCACAGCAGCAAAATCCTCCGGCCAATCCCCAAAGGCGCCGGCTGCGTCCAGATCGGTGCTGCTGATCGTTGTGGCCCCATCGGGGGCACGTGTGAACCAGTGTAATTTCACCCTGTCGGGATCTAGTTGGCCGGTCGCCACCAGGGTCTGCACCCCCAGCAGCAAGAGCGAACTATGCGTCTCGACAACCACACGCACGCCCCG
>CBJNAR010001036.1:0-1830 GCA_966434075.1 uncultured bacterium | reverse complement strand
GCCTCGACCACCCGGCCTAGCTCGGCGCAGCTTTGCCGGCTGGCGTAGCCGTCTACATCCTTGCGTAGCGTCATGCCGCGGTTGCGGGCCACGGTGGCAAACAGGCCCGGATAGTAATGCATGGCGATACCGCGTTCGACTTTCGCCGTGCTCTTGGCCGGAGCCGGACTCTTCGCCGATGCGGTGCTCTTGGCCTTCGTGCTTGCGCTACTCGACTTGGTCGTGGCGGCTTTCTTCACGGTGGTGGTCTTGGCCGGGGTGGCCTTTTTCGTGGTCGTGGCCTTCTTCGCGGTGGGCGTCTTGGCCGGGACGGCCTTTTTGGCAGTGGTGGTTTTCTTCGCCGCGGCCGTGGGCCTGGCCGGGGCGGCAGGGGCGGGGGCCGGGGTCGTGGCCGGGCGCGCTGCCCCGCGCGCGATGCCGGTGCGCGCGCTAGCGGCGACTGGTGCGCCGGCTTCCGGGGACGGGGCGTGGGCATAGGCCGCAGGTGCCCCGGCAAACGCCAGGCCGGTACAGATCGCCGCCGCCAGGATGGGCGCGCGCCATATTCGTCTGTTACTTAACACGGGAACTCCTTCACGAGAGAGCCCCACGCGTCCGCACCGGGGCGCTGCCCCATCTCCTGGAGTCTGCCGGCATGCGACGTTCGTCGGTGCAGCCCAGCGTCTGGCAAGCGCCCGGATGAATCCTGCCCACCGGTTCCGTTCGCGCCAACTTATCGCGCGATCATAGGAATTCCCGGTGGACAGGGCACGTGTGCTCTCGTTCCATCCGCCAGCCACGCCCATGCTGTGTGCATGGGGCCGCATACCACTCCATGCTCCTACCGGCGGGTAGGGCAGGCGGGCCGGGCATGCGGCGGCGCGGCTGATCTCGACGGTCCCAGCAAAGCGGTTGCGGGGCAGGAACACCACGGCGTGGGGTGGTCTGCTGCGACGACCTTGCTAACAAGAATATAGCATACTCTTGTCAAGTTAAGAGGTCACATTTTGGTATCAAAACGGGCGGATATCCTTACCGCAACCATACCACCCTGACGGCGATCCTGCGGGCAGCACAAAGTACCCGTTTTCGGGCAGGATCATTACCGCAAACGGCCGGAAAACGGGCATTTGCCGGCCTGGAACCGCCGGTAATTGGGCAGACGCGGGGGCGCCCGGCAACTCAAGCCGGGATGGGCCGGCTGCCGGGCGGGCTATCGGACTGGAGCGCGGGGGGCTCTGGCGGCGGTGGGTGGTGCGCAAGCCAGGCACGCAGTTCGCCGGCCGTCACGTTCCCGGCCGGTAAGATCTCTACCACACTCCCGGCGGGTAGCATGTCTTGCAACTTCCCCAGCGCCTCCTCGACGGCGGGCGGGTTGCGACTGCGCACGGCCACAACGACCGCCAGGGCATCATCGGGTGGCGGGACCGGCGCCGGAACCAATGCACCCCGATCAGCCTGGGTTGCGGCGGCTCCCGCCCGCTGATCGCCCAGCAGGACGCGCAGGTGGTAGGCCAGCAGCACCGCCGCGGTGACGGCGGCGCCCAGCGCCCAGCTCATGTCGCTGATCAGGCTGCCGGTGAAACTGTCGCCGAGCGTGCGCAGCACCTGGTAGATGATCCACGCGGTACTCACCAGCAGGGTGATGACACCGGCGAACAGGATCAGGAACAAGTAGATCCGCCGGAGGACCGCCTGGCGGTCCGCGCCGCCGTCCGGGGCCATGGCCCAGCGTTGCAGCCGGGCCCAGTTGGCATACCAGACGGGCGCGCCCACGATGATCAGCGTGGCAAAGAGGCTGATCTGGTCGCCCCAGGTCTGGCGGTTGAGCGCGCTCGTCGCGCTGCCGCC
>CBJNAR010001035.1:0-1831 GCA_966434075.1 uncultured bacterium | reverse complement strand
TGTCGCTGCCGGGCGCCAGCGCGATCACGCGCCGCCACTCGGCCTGGGCGCCCGCCAGGTCGGGCGGCGATTGGCGGCTCAGCGCGAGGCCCAGCAGCAGATGGGCGTCGGTGCGGTCCGGCGCCAGGTCCACCGCTTGTTGCAGCGACTGCTTGGCGTCGGCAAAGCGCACGGCATAGAGCTGGGCCGCCGCCAGGTGCACCAGCACGTCGACGTTATGCGGGTCCTGAGCCAGCACCCGCCCGTAGAGATCGATGGCCTGCGTCCAGTCCTGGTTTTGATAGGCGATATTCGCCAGCCCGGCCAGGGCGGTCATATCGTTGGGGTTGCGGGCCAGCGCCTGTTGCAGCGCGGCCACAGTATCGGCGCCGGCGGCCACGGGCGCCGCCGTCGGCGACGCGGCGGGGGTCGGCGTAACTTGCGGTACTGATGGCGTATTTATATTAATGCGAACCGTCACGCCGACAAAGACGATCAGACCCCACATCATCAGCAAAATAATCATGCGCTTGGCGGTGTAGCTCATAGGTCTATTATCCGCGAAAGCGGGGTCCGCGGCAAGCATACTAAGGGCAAGCAAGCTCATGCTGGAGATCGCCGGATAGGGCGGCCAGGGTCTACTGTACCTCGATTTTGCGATCATCTATCGGGTAGTGCAACTGCCCTGTTGACAATCACTTGTATGCCCTATATACTTGCTAGCAACCGGGACTCCTCCAGTCTCGTCTACGCCGCCCCTGGCCCGTCAGGCGCGGAGGTGTTCGATTAGCAGCAACTATCGAAAGTGAGGGATCCCATGAAAAAGAGCGCTCTGCTACGTAAAGTTAGTGCGGAAACGGGAGTACCCTACTCGACAGTCAAGAAGGTGATGGATTCGGCGCTGGAGCACATCGCCGGCTCACTCGGGACGGGCGAGCGAGTGGTGCTCAGCGGGTTCGGCACGTTCGCCCTGCGGCCATACCGGGCGCGCCAATGGGTGAACCCGCAAACGGGCCAGCAGGTGGACATTCCGGCGGCATTGCGCCCCGGTTTCGTCACCAGCGCGGCCTTGAAGCGCCGGCTGGCCGGGGCGCCTCATGCGCCGGAAGCGGGCGGGGACAGCGGTAGTGACGGCGCCGCGGCCTCGATCACGGCCCGCTCTCGCCGCGCCGCCAGCAGCATGCGCCAGGTCCGCACCCGCAAATCAGGCGGCCAGGCGGTGCAAGCCAGCAGCGGCAAGTAGGGCGGCGCCGGGAACATCTGGCGCCGGGCGTGATACGTACACCGTATAAGATCCCCGCAGCAGCGTCGCCGCGGGGGCACGCCATTCGCTAGCCGGGAGCTGCCACCCGCCAGAGGTTCCCATGATCAATGCGTTTCTGCGCCGCGAGCCGGGCATCGCGGAGGCTATTGCCCGCCTGGGCAAGTATGCGTATGCGCCCGAAGTCCTCAGCCGGTTAGCCACGTACCTGCGCGGCCTGCCGGCCCCGCAACTGGACCACATCCCACCCACCGATCTGGGGCACGCCCTGGGCCTGGACGAACAGGCCACGCTGGAACTGCTGGTCGCGGCCGTCCACGAGGGCCTGTGTGACCTCTACTGGACCGCGCATTGCGCCCAGTGCAACAAAACCGCCGGGGAGTGGGCACACCTCGCCGGAGCCCGGCACGAAACCGACTGCGCGGCGTGTGGCGCGCGGCTCGAACTGACTCTCGACCAGAACCTCCACGTCCGCTTCGCGCTCAACCGGCGCTATCGGACGGGGCGCCTCGGTGTGCCCGCGACCTCGCGCGCGCAGCCGCTGATCACGCCGGTGGCCGGGACGGTGACGGGACTCGATCTGTTGAACCT
>CBJNAR010001034.1:0-1835 GCA_966434075.1 uncultured bacterium | reverse complement strand
GCCATCGGTCGGCTTCTCGACGGGGGGCGGGGCGGGGTCAGGCGCAAGGGGGCGGGTCTCAGCGTCGATCACGGTGCCGTTGGCGCGCGCGGCGGCAGCGGCCTGCTGCGCTTCCTGTGCGGCCAGGGCCTGCTCCATCATCTTTTCCATGAAGCTCTTTTTGCGCGGCGCGCCGTTCGCGGTCGTGGCGCGGCGGGCCGCGGCCTGACGGTAGGCGGCGGCCTGGTCCGTCGTGGCCTGGCCGGGCGCCGCGGCGGGACTGCGCCCCTTTTTCTCGGCATCGGCGCGGGCGTCGATCTGCGCGAGTTCGTCCAACACCTCGGGCGTGGGCGGGGGCAGCGGGCGCTTGGGCAACCAGCCCAGACCGGGCACCTCGGGCAAGGTGCCGAAGCCGTTGATGAAGTACGTCTGTACCGCGCTAAAGAGCGCCGAGAAGGTCCAGTAAATGACGGCGCCCGCTGCGAAGTTCAGATAGATGACGATCAGATAGATCGGCATAAACTGCATAATCTTGTTCATCATCGCCTGTTGCGGGTCGGCGTTCTTGGTCGACCCATAGGGCTGGGCCATGCGGTTGCCGATGAACTGGAACGCGCCCGACAGCACGGGCCAGATGAACAGCGGGTCGGCCTTCGACAGATCATGCACCCACAGGAAGGCCGAGGCGAAACTCTGGTCGTGTTGCACCAGCGTGATCAGTGCGTTGTAGAGGGCAAGGAAGATCGGGATCTGCAGCACCATCGGCAGACAACTGCCCATGGGATTGACGCCGTGTTGCTGGTACAGGCGCATCACCTCGGCTTGCTGCTTGGCTTTATCGTCCTTGAAGCGCTTGTTGACTTCCTTGATCAAGGGCTGGATGCGCTGCGTCTCGCGCATCGACTTGATCGACTTCAGGGTCAACGGCAGGGTGAGCACTTTCACGATCAGCGTGAAAATAATGATCGCGACGCCGGGGTTGCCCACCCATTGGTTGATCAGCTTGAGCGATTCCTCAAGCAGTTGGACAAATTGATCCCAAATTGGCAATTCCTGGGTCTCCTTACGGGACGGGGTCGAATCCGCCGTCGTTAAAGGGGTTACAGCGCAAAATGCGCCACCCTGCCAGCAACGAGCCTTTCAGGAAGCCGTGCTTGGCAATCGCCTGGTAACCATATTCCGAACAGCTCGGCACAAACCGGCAGGTCGGGGGCAGGGCCTGGCTAATGGTCTTCTGATAGAGGCGGATAAGCGCCAGCGCTAGTGTTTTCATATAGGTGTGCTCGCTTCAAACATTCCGCCATCGCGACCTGGACCCGGCGGAACTCGGCCTGATCCATACTGGGCCGGGCGATCCAGATCATATCCCAGCCTTGTTTTATATACGGAAGTTGTAAGCGAAAGGCTTCACGCATCCAGCGTTTGGCCCGGTTGCGCCGGACGGCGTCGCCGACTTTCTTTCCTGCGATAAAGGCCGCCCGTGTGGAGGCGGCCGGGACACCGGGGGCCGCATACAGCACCAGGGGACCCTGGCTCCACGAGCGCCCGGTGCGGCGGACTCGCTCGATCTCCGGCCCCCGCGTCAGGCGGTGGTCCCGGCGGAAGCGGAAGCGCGGGGGAGACGGGACCCGTCCGGCGGGCGGATCGGGTTCCCGGCGCGGCTCCGTGATTAGCGAGGACCCTTCTGCTCGCTGCCGATGGTCAACCGGTAGCGCCCCTTCTGGCGCCGGGCGGCCAGCACCAGGCGCCCCCCGCGGGTCGCCATTCGCTTGAGAAATCCATGTTCGCGCTTGCGCGGCACGCGCTTGGGCTGATAAGTGCGCTTGCTCATTGACGGTTAGCTACTCCTGTGTAGA
>CBJNAR010001033.1:0-1839 GCA_966434075.1 uncultured bacterium | reverse complement strand
ATCCCCCAGCGCTGGGGCAATATCACCGGCGAGGAGATGGTGCGGCGCTTCTGGGAGGGCACCGCGCAGGGCGGCTACGTCGGGCACAGCGACACGTTCCTCGACCCTGACGAGATCGTCTGGTGGTCGAAGGGCGGCACCTTGCACGGCCAGAGTGCGCCGCGCCTGGCCTTCCTGCGCCGGATCCTGGAAGAGGGGCCGGCGGCCGGTCTCGATCCATTCGACCGGCGGGCGAGTGTCGCATCCTTCTTTCCGTGCGCGGGGCACGCGCATGAATACTACCTCGTCTATTTCGGCAATCACCAACCCGCGCAAATGCCCCTGGTTTTGCCGGAAGGTGAGCAGTACCGCGGCGAGATCCTCGATACGTGGGCGATGACGCGCACCCCGCTGGCCGAGCCGGTGCAAAACGGCACGGTGATCAGCCTGGACCAGAAGCCCTACCAGGCCCTCGTCCTGCGCCGTAGCGGAGCCGGCCATGCTGAAGGTTAGCGACAACCGCCGCTTCCTGGTCCAGGATGACGGCACCCCGTTCTTCTATCTCGGCGACACCGCCTGGGAACTGTTCCACCGCCTGAGCTACAGCGAGGCCGAGCTCTACCTGCGGGACCGCGCCGCCAAGCGTTTCACCGTGATCCAGGCGGTGGCACTGGCCGAGATCGACGGGCTGCATACGCCGAACGCGAACGGCGATACGCCGCTCCACGACGACGACCCGACCCGGCCCAACGAAGCCTACTTCGCCCACGTCGATAAGGTGGTCGATCTAGCCGCGTCGCTGGGGCTCTACATCGGGATGTTGCCGACGTGGGGCGACAAGTGGAACCAGAAATGGGGGGTCGGGCCGGAGATCTTTACGCCGCAGAACGCCCGCACCTACGGTCTCTGGCTGGCTCGCCGCTACGCCGCCCAACCGATCATCTGGATCGTCGGCGGCGACCGGCCGATCGAGAGCGAAAACCACCGCCTGATCCTGCGGGCGCTGGCCGAGGGGTTGCGGGAGGGCGACGGCGGCCGCCACCTGATCACCATGCACACCTGGGGGCCGCACTCCACCGCCGAGTACGTCCATGACGAGCCCTGGCTTGACTTCCACACCTGCCAGAGCGGCCACGCCCGCAACTCGGCTAACTATCGCTTTATCGAAGCCGACTATGCGCGCCGGCCGCTGCGACCCTGTATGGATGCCGAACCGGGCTATGAGGATATGCCGGACAACATACGCAATCTCGACGGCGGCTACCTGGACGATTGGGATGTGCGCAAGGCGATCTACTGGGCGCTCTTCGCGGGGGCGCACGGCCACACCTATGGTTGCAACCCGGTCTGGCAGATGTGGCAACCCGGACGTAAGCAATTGATCTGGCCGCGCCGTCCCTGGTACGAGGCCATCCACCTGCCCGGAGCGGGCCAGGTTCAGTACGCGCGTGCGCTGATCGAATCCCGGCCCTTCCTCAGCCGCATCCCCGACCAATCGTTGATCGCGTCGGACGCCGGCGAGGGCACCCATCATGTGCAGGCAACCCGCGACAGCGCCGGCACCTATGCGCTGGTCTACCTGCCCGCCGGTGACGACGTGGAACTGGACCTTAGCCCACTGCCCGTCGCCAAACTGCTCGCCTACTGGTTCGATCCGCGCGTCGGCGTGGCGCAGCGTATCGGCATCCTGCAACGGCAGGACCGTATGCGCTTTACTCCACCGGATGGTGGCCTGGACTGGGTGTTAGCACTCGAAGACCCGGCCGCGGGTTATCCGGCGCCCGGCAGCAGGCCATTATTGGGATAGTCGTCAACGACTGTCAAGCATTCAGTAAGGAGGTTCTAAATGCAGAATTACGA